>NZMW01000004.1:544443-824490 GCA_002694685.1 Balneola sp. | reverse complement strand
CCCAAGATTTAGAAAAGTCCATTCATCAATTTGATAGCCTTGGAAATTATGTAGCTAAGATAGCTGGACCGGGACGTGGTCCAGGCGAATTAAGCCGAAATGCGAATCCTCATTTCCAGGGAAATATTCTCTACATGAGTAATAATCATGGCTTAACATCCGAATACCGAAAAAATGATGCTGGCATTTATGAACATATTGCCGATCATGGTTTTAGACTTCCAGGAAGACTTCGTGGGATCAGATCTTTAGATGGCTTTAATGAATTCTATGTAAGTGAAGATTCAGTTAATTACCGGTTTAATGAAGTTCCTCCTCAGTACACAACTGATTTGATTCATTTAGTAAAAAACAGAATCAGATTCACTGAGTATCCAAGAAAAGATCCTCTCACTTAGAAAGCATTCCAGTTTTATAGAAATATCTGATGATGGGAATTCGGCTTCATATAGTTTTCTGCCTTATAGGTTTAATGACTATATAAATCCTTTAGATAATAAGAAGCTATTAGTACAACGCCCTTCTAAATCAGTGATTCAAATTTATGATGAAGACTTTGACATCGAACATGAGCTCGTTCTTGACGTAAAAGAAAGGCCTATCACCGATTCAGATATGGATTATCATTTTCCTGAGAAAAGCCGAATTGAGAAAAGAGAAAGAAGAGAGTTAATTGAAGACATTAAGCCTCCTTTTACTCGTGTCCTAATAGATAATCAAAATCAATTTTGGTTAGAAACTGATGAAACTGACGAAGGTAGAGAGATAGTTGTACTTGATTATGAAGGTAATCCCCTCGGCAGGTTTTTAATCCCTTCCAATAACCACTTACATGATATACGAAATAATAAAATCTATCTCGCTAACAATGCCTTAGAACAAGTTGAAGTTTATTCGGTTGATCTGTAGAAATCTATTTAGAATAGTAAAGCAACCCACCGCCTCGGGTCCCGGATAGAAATTCAGCTACTCCGTCTCCATCAAAATCAACAAAGTGAGGGGTTCCTAACTGGATGAAATCGATATTAAACGGGAAAGATTCTTTCGTAAAGGATGGTTGCTCTGCTGAGCCGTTGTTTCTGTAGAAGAGATACCCATCAATTTTTGTACCAAGGAATAGATCTAAATCGCCATCAGAATCAATATCATATAAGGCAGGTACACTTCTGGAGTCTGCTTTAATATCCATGAAATAGTCGCTTTCGAGGGTGAATTCAGGACTAGACTCTGAACCCGTATTCCTAAATAGCACGACTCCCCCACCCGACTCTCCGGCTATCAAATCCAGATCACCATCCTTGTCAATATCAGCAACGGTAGGCACCGCATTGCTTCCACGTTCGAGTTCAGCAATGCTCTTTTTGACCAATTCAAAACCATCACCAGTATTCTTATAGTAATCAATCGAACCTTTCCAGTTACCCAAGAGCAAATCGGCAAGTCCGTCGTTATCTAAATCAGCAAGAACTGGAGCTAGGTGATATCCTTTAGGTAGATTTAAACTGCCGGCCTTTTGAAATTCAGGCGCTGATGTTGTACCAATATTTTCGAATTGGTAAATGATGGATGTGCTTCTATCGGCAGGATCAATTTTGTTTGATAATAATAAGTCAAGATCTCCGTCTCCGTCAATATCTCCTGTTGCCGGAATGCTTTCATCTCCAACATCAATCATCCCCAAAAACTGTTTGGATTGAAGACTGAATTTCTCATTCTCTTGTTCCAAAAAGTAGAGATTCTCCGCAGTCGTTTCATTGGCATTATAAGCTCCGCCTAAAACGCCCAGAAATAAATCAGCATCTCCATCTTGTCCCCAGTCAGCTAGCGTAGGCGCATTATAACCACTGGTTGACACCGGGTTTGAAAGTGGGAAAGATTGTGGCTCAACCTGAAAGTCCGGATTTCTACAGGTACCCTGATTTTCTAACAACAAAATGCCGGGCTCAAAAAAATCACCCCAAAATAAATCCTGATCACCATCGCCATCAATATCCATAAAAGCCATGGTGTTGGCACCGTGCATGGTCCCAAACTGCTTCACAATTTCGATATCTTCAAACTTTTTACTCACCAGCTCGAACTGTGGAATGTCATTTTCATCTCTGCCTACCGACTCATACCGGGCCAGATTCCCTTCCAGCTTTCCTATAAATAAATCCAGCTTTTGGTCACAATCGATATCGGTGACGTTGGGGATATTCTGTCGGTCAGAAAAAATGGGGGTGCCGTTTACATCGCGGAGTGAATCAGCAGCAAGAATGAATTTAGGATTCGTCGCGCTTCCCTCATTCCGATAATACCGGATGTAACTGTAAGGCTGTTCTGTAAGCAAATCAAAGTCCCCATCCTGATCCATGTCCACAAACCGAAACCACTCACCGATATCAAGGTTCTGGAATTTGTTCGTCTGCCATTTCAAAGGCGAATCACCACTATTCTGATGCTCATAAAACATCAGGTCGTCGGTATGTTCCTGTATAAATAAATCAGGATCTGAATCACCATCAATATCTACGAACTGTGGACGAGGGGCATTGAAGCCTCCTAAAAAAGGATGAGCAATCTGATTTCCGTCCGTATCTAAAACAGAAAAAGGATATACATCCTGAGTATAGTTAGAGGATGCTGATTTGTCGCCGGTAGATTTTGAAGCAGCACAACCCGTAACAAACCCAGCTATTATGGTGATGAATAAGAGTCCTTTTAGTAATCTGAATTGATTCATAAATAATTTACCACGCATTTGTACCGATGCCGGATGGGTAGTTCCCCACTTCAATGACTTTCTCGATAGTGCGTGTTTCAGTATTGATCACGGTCACTGTACCAACTGGATTTTCAGTTTCTGAGCCCTCTGGCTGGTAGGTGCCGTCAAGATTATTATTAGTGACGTACAGATATTTACCATCTGCAGTAAGTGCGGCTCCGTGTGGTTGAGCAAGTCCATTTCCTTCAATAACAGCATCTACTGTTTGAGTATCCATGTCTACGACCGTAACTGTATGGGCGCCTTTATTGCCAAAGTAAACGTACTTTCCATCGAGGGAATAGACCGGATGCCACGGCATTGCGTTTACATCTATGCTATTTGATAACTCGGGATTGGCAGGATCAGAAATATCAAAAACCAAAAGCTTGCCGGTTATTTGTCCGGTTGCTACCATCGTATTTCCATCCGGAGAGACTGCAAAATTTACGAATACATTATTGCTTCCCTCCACATTGGTCAGATTCGTTTCTTCCGTTTCTGTATTTACGGACAGCATCTGATTGGAAGAAAGGCTGGCTATAAACGTCCAGTTATCCTTAGAATTAGCTGCGATGGCATGTGGTCTTGAGAAGAACACCTCTACTTCTTTATTCAGACTCATGCTCGAGCGCTCTATCACTCCAAAGCTCTGCGGCGGATTTACGGCACTCATAGATCGCCCAACAAAAAGCTCATCTTTATTTGGATGCATAGCCATAAGGCCCGGAACTTCAAGGCTTACTTCATCTACCAGTTCATTTTCTCTGTTGAATTTTAGCACCTTGTTTTCACCGATTAAAGTGACATACCAAAATGAACCATCCGGCTCTGCAATAGCATGATGTGGTTTTGCATTTGCAGAATAGCCCAGCTCCTGGAGATCAATAGTTTCGATTATTTCATGAGTCTGAGTATCAATCACCATTAAGGTTGCTGAACCCTGATTACAAACGTACATATTTTGGGTTGATTGAGCTTCAGCCACTCCTGATATCAATCCAAGACCAATCGTTAAGGCCGTGATGAAGAAAGTTCGCAGAAAAGTCATAATTCGAGCTTCCATAAAATTGAGGATTTGTTGAATAGAAAAAAGGCAACTTCAGAAAGACCTCTATTGAAGGTCATCTAAAGTTGCCTTAAATAAATCGTTTACTGATTTATGGCTTGTTCGTTTGTCTCCAGTACAAAAAGGCCTTCACGACCACTGGTCATAATAACGATGCCACTTTTGAAGTAAGGATAGTTACTCCACGTTCCGGAGAAACCAGGTGCGTCTTCAGTGAATGGATGCGTATCAAAACTTCCAACTTTCTGTGGGTTTGCCGGGTCACTTACATCAATAACCTGCAGACCACTTACATAGTTAGACTGATACATCAAGTCATCTTTGATATATAAATTGTGATCAGAAGAGGCATTTTCTAGGAAATACTCTCTAACAAACTGAGGATCATCCAAATCACTTACATCCCAAACAATAGTTCGGGTTTTGTCCACATTCCCCATCAACTCATCAAGTTCATCATTCTGGAAGAAATATCGATGATCTTCTGTTAACCATCCCTGGTGAACGTATCCGTAATCAGGATAAGAACCTGTTGAAAGAGCTACCGGATTTTCTTTATCGGTTACGTCTGCAATACTGATCGCTGTTTCGTTAGCACCAAAGCAGATTTCACTTCCCTGGTGTTCTTCATCGGGGCCATCATAAATTACACACTGTGCATCATGAGAATAACCGGTTCCGCTTCTTCCTGTAGAAGGATCAGCAAAACATCCTGCAAACGTTGGGTTGGCCGGATCTTGAATATTCACCATGTGTAAACCGCCGCCACAAGTTTGTCCACCGCCGCTGCTTCCTACAATAAATGCAAAACCTGATTCTTCATTAATAACCACGTTGTGTGCACTGTGAATATTCTCGTACATCGCTGTGGCTTCCAGCTCCATCGGGTCACCATCAAACTTGCGCAGCTGGGTTAGGTCAAGAACCTGCATTCCGTGTTCGCCCGCTCCATCAGCAACAATATAAGCGTGGTTTTTATACACTTTGATATCTCGCCAAACATTAGCTCTTGAGCCTTCTGTCATAGGAAGGTTGGCTACATAGATAGGATTACCTGGATCACTAAGATCTACGAAAGATGTTCCTTCGTTTCTACCAACCAGAGCATATTCTTTGCCAGTCACCGGATCTGTCCAGCCCCAAAGGTCATTCAAACGAACGCCTCGGTCACCGCCAATAGATCCAACAGGCATAAATGAAATTAAGTCAACATTGCTACAGCCAAAACGGTCTGCTTTACCGTCACTACAGTCAAGTCTGCCATTGGTAATAGGCTGTAATGTGTTTCCACCTTCACCGAATACAACATTCTGAGTTGTCCAGCTTCCCGTATCGTTTTTCTCAAGGATGGCAGCAGAACCTTCTCCATAATCGGCTCCGGTCATTCCGGCAACGGCCACATCACCATCTACAGCAAGTGTTCCTGAAAAATAATCTCCGGCTTCTTGTGAGCTCATTGGCATTTTTGAAGATCCTGTCCACATTCCATTTTCATCAGACTGAAACTGATAAATAGTTCCTTTTCCACCAGCGGCATTAGGTGCCCCGATCCATACTCCGGACTCGACTACAGAAATCGAACTTCCGAATAAATATGGTGACTGACCGTCAAAAGCTGATAGGCGTCCGCTTTCGCTCCACTCGCCATCTTCGCTACGGAATACAAATACGGTTCCGGCTGCTCCATCATTTCGAGGAGCTCCAACTAAGATCTGGTCACCATGAATTCCAATCGAAGTACCAAACTGACTACGATCTGCTGCCTGGTCACTGGTTAATGACGCACTGTGCATCCATTCAGAACCTTGATTAGCAAATACATGTACGGCACCGCCACCTCGCTGAGGTGCACCGACTACTAAATTCATTCCATCCATTGCAAGGCTTGAACCAAAGTTAGACCCGGCAGTATCAGGATTCACAATGCTTGCCGTTTCTGTCCAATTTCCAGAATTGGATCGGCTGTACACTAATACAGCTCCTAATCCGTCCGCGTGATCAGGCGCACCGACAAAAGCATAATTACCACTCAGCATTACACTTGAACCTAATGCGCTTTCAAAAGAATCTTCAGGCAGCATAAATTCTGCTATTTGACTCCAGCTTCCGGAACCGGACTTTTCAAAAAGAAAAGCAGCGCCCTGTTCTCCATTCATTTCAGGTGCTCCAACAATAAGGAAGTTACCGTCAGCTGATACTGAAGACCCAAAGCCATCACCAATTTTACCATTGGTTGCCATCAACTGATGTTGTTGCGTCCATTCGTCACCGGACTTCCCAAAAACATAAACAGCTCCGGGCTGATGTACGTTAGAAGGTTCACCGATAAATACAGCGCCGTCCGCTATAGAAACTGCCTGGGCAAATCCTCGCATCGCTTCTGATTGCCCATCAGGGGTTGTTTGTGCCTGAATTAAGGCCATGGGCGTGATTAAAAGTAATAGTGAGAATAAATATGATAATCGTTTCATAGATCCTAAAGGTTTATGAGAGTGGTTTTTTAAAATAAATACAGCCTTTAATATAGGGCGAGTCTTTTAGAAATCAATGAAGTTCACCGTTAAATATCGTTACTGCTGTATAAGAATCCTCTAAGCGGTGAAATTATTCATCGGTAGAGCTGAATAACGTCCAGGCAGTCACACCAACCAAGGCAGCTGCCCCACCCAGAATCAGAGCAAGATTTAAATCCCTTTGTATTCTTTCTGCTTTTGATAAATAATCAGAACCAACGCCTTTTTTGGCAATAATTCCTTCCAGTTCATTAATTCTATTTTGTAACTCTTTCTTTGTCTTATTCTTTAAACTCATAATCGTATTGATTTATTTTTTCTTTGATTTAATCAACTAACATTGAGTTTGTTTATTGAGTTTCATGAATTATTGGGGTTACAGTTGAAAAATCTAATCAGATTCCCCGTTCTGAAACTTTACTTAACAATTTAGCATTTCAATTCGCATGCAGAGATGCTATATTCTCAATCCCGAATTTGAACCTCAAAAAAGACAAAATGAGTGTATTAGTTGGAAATGATACCCGCCTGATTGTTCAGGGATTTACCGGAAGCGAGGGTAGCTTCCACGCCGGACAAATGATTGAATACGGTACCAATGTAGTTGGTGGTGTTACTCCCGGAAAAGGTGGACAAACCCATTTAGACCGACCCGTTTTTAATACCGTTGCTGAAGCGGTTAAAGAAGTAAATGCTAATACTTCCGTAATTTTTGTACCTCCTGCATTTGCCGGTGATGCTATTACTGAAGCAGCTTTTGCCGGAATTGAAGTAATTATCTGTATTACAGAAGGTATTCCTGTTAAAGACATGATTGTAGCCAAGCAGATTGTAAGCAGTCATGGAGCAACTTTGATTGGACCTAACTGTCCGGGTGTTATAACTCCGGGAGAAGCTAAAGTTGGAATTATGCCAGGCAGTATTTTTACACCGGGCAAGGTTGGGCTTATATCCCGTTCAGGTACTCTTACCTACGAAGCCGTTGACCAGCTTACCAAAGAAGGTCTTGGCCAAAGTACAGCAATTGGAATTGGTGGCGATCCTGTTATTGGAACCACTCACCTTGATGCTGTTAAAATGCTGAACGATGATCCTGATACCGACTCTATTGTTTTGATTGGAGAAATTGGCGGAACTGCTGAAGAAGAAGCAGCTGCCTGGATTAAAGATAATTGCCAGAAACCTGTTGTAGCATTTATTGCAGGCTCAACGGCTCCTCCGGGACGTCGAATGGGACACGCAGGTGCAATCATCTCTGGTGGTAAAGGAACCGCTCAAGAGAAAAAGAAAGCTCTTGCTGCAGCTGGAATTACTGTAGTTGAAAGTCCGGCTGAGATTGGTGTTACAATTAAGAAAATGCTTGAAACTGCTTAATCACAGTTTCTGTATTTAAGAAAATTCAAAGCCTCTTCCCTTTTGGGTTGAGGCTTTTTTTATTTTTAAAATTCAGGATAAGACAAGCTTGCCGTAAGGATGTCTTAAACTTGTCGTACAATTTTAAGAACCACAGGTCTATGTTTTGTAGACATTTACTTTAATGAATATTTATATATGTCACTATCTAATAACGTAAAGGCGTTCCGAGTACAGAGAGGCTTCTCACAAGAAAAATTGGCAGAATTAACTGGGTTAAGCCTTCGAACAATTCAGCGAGTTGAGAACAATGAAACCAAGCCCATGGGTGATACTTTATCGCGAATTGCTGAAGTATTCCAAATAGCACCTGATGAGTTAATTCAAATGCATAAGCCCCAAGATAGCTCGTACCTGATTGTATTAAACCTGACTCAGTTCTGCTCTATCCTCTTTCCCATTGTTGGTGTTTTAGTCCCTTCACTGCTTTGGATATTGAAAAAGAATATTATTGACAGGGTTGATGAGATTGGTAAGAATATTATAAACTTTCAAATAACATGGTCTATTGTCCTATTGGTGGGTACGATCAGCTACTACATGTATAGTGGTAACATAGCACTGGAGAACATTGGAGAGTACTTAACTGCTTACCAGCAAGCTTTACTTGTTTACCAGATATTTCTAATCTGTATGATTCTATATAATATTTTCATTATTGCTTTTAATACTTTCAAAATCCGAAGCAATAATAATGGCTTTTATCAACCCGCTATACCTTTTCTCCGTTAGTTTCATCCAAATAAGGATTAGAATACAGTCTCTGATATTGCAAGATGAGTTGTTCAGAATTTAATAACGAAATAGATTCTTTGGTTTCAAATAGACATATAGACACATATGTCGCTAAAATGTCGGGTAGATGTCGTACTATAAAAGCACTGCAGCATCTATGTTTTGCGTGAATTCTAACGCAACCAAATTTCTATGAGTACCGATTTAGCGAATCAGATAAAAAACATCCGGAATCAAAAAGGTTTTTCGCAGGAACTCCTTGCCGAGAAAACGGAACTGAGCCTAAGGACTATTCAGCGAGTTGAAAATGCAGAAACTGAACCCAGAGGTGATACCCTCCTACGAATTACGGAAGCGCTGGAAGTCACCCCCGATCAGCTTTTAGAATGGAATCAAGTTGAAGATCAATCCACCTTAGTTGTGATGAGTCTTTCGGCGCTCGGCTTTCTATTTACACCAATCCTTGGGGTTATCCTTCCACTTGTTATATGGATTTCAAGAAAAGATAGAGTCAAGAAAGCTGATATGATTGGCCGAAAAGTGATCAACTTCCAGCTCACATTCACGGCACTCATTTATCTGATGCAAGGTTTACTTTTCATGATACCCATACTCCAATTAGACATTGGCTTCTGGCTGGAGGGGTTGTTTGACTACCTAAACATCTCACCTATTTTATTTCAGCCGATTATTTTTGGGATTCCCTATCTGTACAATCTTGGAAGTATCATCATAAATACTTTCAGAATAAGAGCCGGAGATGAAGTTAGTTTTTCACCATCTGTTAAACTGCTAAAATAGTTTAGATGATTGTGCCATCCGGTATTACCGTATTCTTCTTCACAATCACAATGCCATCCCGTACGTAGTGATATTTGTGGTCGCCATCTTCTAGGTGATTTCCACCCACAATGCGCACATCATTTCCGATGGCTACATTTTTATCAATTATGCAGTTACTGATGTAGCACCGCTGACCAATACCCATGGCAGGTTTATCTGGCTTGGCGTCTTCAATCACAGATCGGTCCTGAAAAATATCGTTACCCATAATAATAGAATATTCTATTGTTGAGCCTTTACCAATCCTAGATCTAATTCCAATTACTGATCTTACAATTCTACTGGCTTCAACAATACACCCTTCCGCCATCAGGGCATGCTCAAGCGTTGTACCCATAAGTTTCGAAGCCGGAAGTAACCGGGCACGGGTGTAAATAAAATTCTCATTGTCATAAAGATTGAAATCCGGAATCGTATCGGCTAAAGCTAGATTTGCTTCAAAGAAAGATTGTATGGTTCCGATATCAGTCCAATATCCTCCAAATTCATAGCTACAAACTTTTTTTCCGCCTTCAACACATTTCGGAATCAGTTCTTTTCCGAAATCCGTAGCATCGGGATTATCATCAAATAGCTTTTTAAGCATTTCGCTGTTGAAGATATAAATCCCCATTGATGCCAGGTAATCTTTACCCTGTTCTTTATAGACTTCGGGTACTTTCGATTTCCACTTACTCAATTCTTTAGCATCGGGCTTCTCAACAAAATCTTCGATAATTCCTTCTGCGTTGGTCTTCATAATTCCAAAACCGGTAGCATCTTCTGCGGTTACAGGAATTGTTGCTACAGTGAGATCCGCATCATTTTCTTTATGGCGCTCCAGCATTTTTGAGTAATCCATTTGGTAGAGCTGATCACCGGAAAGTATCAGCACATGCTCATGGTCATGGTTCTCCATATGGTGAACCGATTGACGAACCGCATCGGCTGTTCCCTGAAACCAGTCAGTACTGTCAGGAGTTTGCTCAGCGGCAAGGATATCCACAAAACCACTACTGAAGGCGTCAAAGTTATACGTGTTTTTTATGTGACGATTCAGCGAAGCTGAATTGAACTGAGTCAATACATAAATCCTTCGGATATCTGAATTCAGACAGTTAGAAATAGGAATATCAACAAGTCTGTATTTACCACCCACCGGAACAGCTGGTTTTGACCTGTGGTCGGTTAGCGGGAACAATCGTGTTCCTCTTCCTCCACCTAAAATGACTGCGATAACGGACGATCTTTTCATAAATAACCTATTTTCTAGTTAGTGCTTTATACATTTTAATGTATTCCTGAGCTGAATTCTTCCAGGAAAAATCGAGTTTCATGACTTTACTCAAGACTTCAGAATATTGTTTTGAATCTTTATACAAATCAACAGCTCTGCTAATGGCATTTGAAGCAGCCTCCAGGCTAAAGTCTTCAAATGTTATTCCGTAGCCATTTTTTTCAGAGATATCTTTTACCGAATCTTTTAATCCACCAACGGCTCGAACTATGGGAACCGTTCCATAACGCATAGCAAACATTTGATTTAAACCACAAGGCTCAACCCTTGAAGGCATTAATATAAAATCGGAACCTGCGTAAATCTGATGTGCCAGCTTCTCATTATACTCCAACGTAGCATCAAAATATCCAACATGATCACTTTCCATACGGGCAAAAATTTGATGCAATTGAGGGTCACCCGTTCCTAATAATACAAAATTAACTTCCTGATCCGAATACATTACCTGTTTAAATAAATCCGGCAATAAATCTGCCCCTTTCTCCCGAACCAAACGCCCGATAAATGCGATGGTCGGTAATTCAGGATTCAGTCCAAATTCCTTACACAGATAAGTTTTGTTCTCGCTTTTCCCCTTCTTTCGGTTCCTAAAACTGAAGTTATATTCAATGAGGTCATCGGTGTTAGGATCCCAAACTTCGGTATCAATCCCGTTAATAATACCCGTTGATTTTTCCTGCTCTTGCTCAAACAATAGCTCTAGTCCGCTGCTGTTATCAGCCAGTTCCTTCATATAGTTTTCAGAGACGGTCGTGATTTGCCAGGATGATTTCAGCCCGGCCGCCAGGGAATTCATTCTTCCGTCCCAATCTAACAATCCAAGATTATTAATATTGAATGCAGGTAATAACTTATAGCTGTCAAGGTCGTGTTCGCCATGATATTCTGCATTATGAACGGTTATTACAGTAGGAATATCCGCCATATCACGATAGCGGTTACATTCGGATAGCATAAAAGGCACCAAGCCCGTGTGGTGATCATGACAGTGAACCAGCTCAGGTTTTTCGTCCCGACTTTTAATCCACTCCAGGCTGGCAATCTGAAAACTCACAAAGCGTTCCAGCTCGTCCCAGTAGCCTCGACCTGACCATGGGTCTATATAAATACCCGGGCGATCAAATCTCCCAGGTATATCAATCACATAGAAAGGGAATCCAAGTTTATCTTCCTTCATTTTCAATACTAAAAAGCGAACCTGCTCTGAAGCCATCGAAAAAGCACTTTCAAATACCGTTTCATAGTCCTGAGAACCTATCCAATGGTTGTCATACTTTGGGATCACCACTTCACAATGATGATCAAGCTGATTTAAATACTTTGGAAGTGAACCAACGACATCCGCAAGGCCTCCGGCTTTTGCGGCCGGGTAACATTCAGCACTTAAGTGAATAATGTGCATCTTTTTAGTAACCTATTTCCCTTTCACTCGTTATGATTTATTATAATGGGAAATAAGAAATCTTTGGGCATCTTGCAAAGTAAATTGCTACTTGAAATAAATTCGGGAGTTAAAAATATTCTGTAATTATAAAGAATACTTTTCGACTAATTAAGCAAGTGCCACTTTTACACTATTTGAAATTAAGCCAACAACCATACATTAGAGGATAGGATACACCATGGCAGTTATTGAGGTTAAAGACATCTATAAATCCTTTGGAAAAACCAAAGCGGTGAATGGAGTCAGTTTTGATGTAAACGAAGGCCGGATTTTCGGTTTACTTGGACCAAATGGAGCCGGGAAAACCACCACCATCCGAATGATAAACTTCATTCTTACACCTGATTCCGGAGAAGTCACCATAAACGGATTGGTTGCAAGTCCTGAAACCCAGCGCATGATTGGCTATATGCCGGAAGAGCGTGGACTATATAAAAAAATGAAAGTCTTTGACCAGCTGATGTATCTGACACAGCTTAAGGGAATGGATGCCGGTGCTGCCAAAAAATCAATTGAGTACTGGTTAGAGCGTTTTGACGCAGCCGATTGGAAAAAGCGGGAAATTAATGAGCTTTCTAAAGGTCAGTCTCAGAAAATACAGTTTATAGCCACCATCGCTCACAATCCGGATATCTATATATTTGATGAGCCTTTCAGTGGACTTGATCCCATCAACAGCGAAACGCTTAAAGAGATTATCATTGAGTTACGGGAACAAGGAAAGACCATCCTGTTTTCCACGCATCGCATGGAACAGGTAGAGCAAATGTGTGATGACATCTGCCTCTTCAATCAGGGTGAAGCCGTACTCACCGGGAACCTCCGGCATATCAAATCATCGTTCGGTGAGAACACCATTAACCTTGAATTTGAAGGTGACGGATCTTTTCTGGATAAACTGGAGAACGTCCGCATCAACAATCGTTCTACAAATTTTGCTGAAATCAGAGTACTGAACGGGCAAAGCATGCAGGACATTCTGAAGCTTGCGATGGAGCACGCTGAGATTCATAAGTTTGAGCGCATCGAGCCTTCACTAAACGAAATTTTTATCTCCACAGTCGGAGAAGACAACATCAAAAAAGCGGAGATTAAGTAATTATGAGTTTGCATAAAGTTTGGCTGGTATTAAAAAGAGAATACCTCACTCGTGTTAAAAGTAAATCATTTATCATCATCACTGCTCTTACTCCCCTGGCTTTTGTAGCGTTTATCGGGATTGTAGTGTTCATCAGTATTTCAGAATCAGAAGTAGAAAAGCGAATTGGGATTTTGGATCAAACCAATGTTTTGGTTGAACGCTTAACTGAAATTAATGAAACACGATACTTCGATGTCAGCGATATCCCTGAAGATACCCTGAGAAGTCAGGTTTTGAGTGGGGATTTGGACGGCTTCATCGTGTTATCCGATTCGGTGATTATGCATGCTAAAAGTCCTACACTGGTACATGGCGGAAGTGGAGGAATTGCTTTTCTTTCCGGTGTTCGTTCTGATTTGCGTGATGCCGTTCGGGAAGAGCGTCTTTCAAGAGAAAATGTATCCGATGAAATTCGTGATATTTTTGAAACAAGAACCGGTTTAGAAGCTGTTAAGCTCACCGAAGAGGGCGAGTCAGAAGACAACACCATCTTTGCTTCGGCATTAGGTTTCATATTAGGGTTGATGATATTCTTTGGGATATTCTTCTACGGAGCCTTATTGATGAGAAGCGTTATCGAAGAGAAAACCAACCGGGTACTCGAAGTGATCGCTTCTTCCGTTAAACCCATCGAGCTAATGTTTGGTAAGCTATTCGGAGTGCTCTCTATGGCTCTTACACAGTTTGTTATTTGGATTCTATTCTATACCGGGATTTCCATTGCTGCAGCACCGGTTGCCGGTATGATTATGCAAGCGCAGATGAGTAACCTGCCTGAAGGAGCAACCGAAGCAGCTGCTTCTTCTTTTGATCCTTCTACGCTTGAAAATATGGTAATCGACCCCTCCGTATTTGCTTACTTTATCCTCTTCTTCTTTTTAGGATTTATGATATACAGCGCACTCTTTGCTGCCATCGGGGCTGCCGTTGATAATGAGCAGGATTCCCAGCAGTTCATGCCCATTGTAGGCTTACCGATTTTTGTTGCCTACTTCCTGAATACGAAAGTGATGCAGGCGCCGGATTCCGGATTGTCTACGTTCATATCCATTTTCCCGCTCACCTCTCCTATCAATATGATTTCGAGAATTGCATCCACCTCTGTTCCAGCCTGGCAGATCATTACCTCTATCCTGCTCATGATCTTAACCTTCTTTGGCATCATGTGGCTGGCTGCTAAAATTTACCGCGTCGGTATTTTAATGTACGGCAAGAAGCCGACCTTCAAAGATCTTGCTAAGTGGATCAGGCAGAGCTAAAAGAAACATGAACAACATCTTTTCATTTCTAAGGGACGGGCTAACTACTCGTCCCTTTTTTTCTGGTCATTCCTGCGCATGCAGGAATCTGGATGCTTGCTTTTAACTTCTACGCCTTTTCTAACATCCAGATCCCAGCCTTCGCTGCGGGATGACACCTGAACTTATTTGTGTAATCTATACCATTCCAACCCCGTCATTCCTGCGCAGGCAGGAATCTGGATGCCTGCCTTCAACCTCTATATCCTTTCCTGCACCAAGATCCCGGCTTTCACTGCGTGATGACACCTGGACTAATTTGTGTAATCCATATCACTACAACTCCGTCATTCCTGCGCAGGCAGGAATCTGGATGACTGCCATCAACCTCTATATCCTTTCCTGTACCAAACCCTAACTATCGTTGCAAGATGACTTCCCTTCACCCCCTAAACAATTGATTTTCCTTTCTGAAAAGAAATATGCACTTTCCTTCAGAGACTTTTTGCGACGAGGTTATATCCCATGTATGTCGCACATTAACATGTTAAGCATACTTCAAATAGCTGCTTTTTTTTAATAAGAAATCGGATCAATCATGAAGCGGAAAGAATATTTCAAGAGTTTTTTGGGAATTTTTATCGGGATAATGTTTTATGAATTCTTCATTGATATGTCAGATCCTTTCCAAAACGCTTGGGCAAACTATTTCACCGAAATAGCAGTAATTTTAACTTGCGTATATGGCGGAATAGGAATCATAACCTTCCTTTCAAATAAATTTTCTTTATTTCAGACTAAAGAAAATCCCTAACAAGGTATTTTAAAAAACAAATCAGGTACGACCGAAACCTGAACGGCAGGAATTAATTTCGCTATTACAAAACAATCTCATAATCCTAGCGCCGTTAAACGCTGGGTCGTTAGGCACCTAGCTGGGGATATTTAATACAATAATGTGTCCTGAATTTAGTACATTAAATAGAACAATAATCAAAGATTTTACCCATGTCTCATATTCAATTTGATAAAGATATTCGCTCGCTCTCCGATTTTCGAGCTAATGCTGCATCTTATATAGAGCGTGTCAAATCTCAACGCCGACCACTTATTCTTACACAGTATGGCAAAAGTTCTGCCGTATTAATTGATGTAGAAGATTATCAAAAAATGTTGGATAAGATTGAGTTATTGGAAGAGTTATCTGCTGCCCGGAAAGAATTAAATAATGGAGAAGGTATTAGTCATGATGAATTCATAAGCGAACTGAGATCACAATATTCATCATGAAAATCATTTGGTCGCCAACGGCAAGAAACAAAACCAAAGAAATTCTAGAGTACATTTCTGAAGATGATCCAAGTGCTGCTTTAGCTCTTATTGATTTGATCGAGGAGAAAGTTGAAAATTTAAGTCAAAATCCAGAGTCAGGAAGAGTATTTCCCCCAACAAATAATGAAAAAATTCGAGAAATAGTTGTCCATGAGAATTATGGGGTAATCTATGAGGTCAATCCCGAGCTAATCGAAATTTTAACAGTTCGTCATTTCCGGCAAAATTTTTAGAATTGTAAATTGTAATTCCTTCGGTGCTTAACAAGGCATTATATTTTTTTTTTTTGAAACCCAATATTGAATCGAGCGTAGGTACCCTCTGCTAAAATATTTTTCTGATCTTAACTAGTTATATGCGTTCTGCCTTTTTTGTATTTCTTATCTGTATTGCCCTTCCCTCTTTCGGTTTTGCTCAACAAGATAGTTTTAACAGAGTTTCTCCTAGTGAGGCGGGGTTCAGCCCGGACAGTCTGGATAAATTAAGCGCCTTTCTTGAACATTCTGGAACGTCGTCCATGGTGTTAGCTTATGATGGAAACATACTATTTGAATGGGGAGACATTTATCAAAGGCATACCATTCATTCCATTAGAAAAGCAGTAATAAATTCTATTTATGGCGTATATGTAGGTAAAGGGATTATAGACACCAGCCTAACACTCAATGATCTCAATATTGATGACATTGAACCCGGCCTTACAAAAATAGAAAAGAGTGCCCGAATAGCCGACCTTCTGAAATCACGGTCTGGTGTTTATCATTCAGCCGCTGCCGTTTCAAAAGGTATGGCAGCCCAAAAACCTGAAAGAGGGAGCCACAAACCCAACGAGGCTTACTACTACAATAACTGGGATTTTAATGTACTGGGGACTGTTTTTGAAAAAGTAACGAAAAAATCTATCTATGAAGCGTTTTACGAGGATATTGCAGTCCCTATTGGGATGAAACAATATACGGGCTCCTTTGATACTTTGACTACCGCTGATGATAATACTCCTATTCCAAAAACCGACGGCTTTTATCAGTTTGAGAAGGATAAATCAAAACACCCAGCCTATCATTTTCGCATGTCCGCTCATGATTTGGCACTCTATGGAACGCTTTATTTGAATAACGGAAAATGGAATGGGCAACAAATTATTCCATCGGATTGGATTGAGGCAAGTACAACATCGTATTCTGTAACAAATCCGTATATGGATTTTGGCTATGGAATGTTGTGGAATGTGATCAACAAAAATGAAAAACGTGCCTCGAAATCATTTTATCATACAGGGGTAGGCATCCATATGTTGGCCGTGTATCCAACTTCTAAGCTTGTATTTGTTCACCGCGTAGATACTGAAGGAGAGTATAATTTTCCGCAGGAAAACCTTTATAAAATAATTTCAATGATCTTTGCAGCTCAAACGAGCTCGTAAGGTTTGGCAATATAACCCAGGACGTCATTCACTTCTTCTTATATCCCGGTGTTTGAATGAAATACTCCGGTTCATATAGCGGCTTATCTTCAGCCTCATCATCTATCTGAAAAATAGAATAAGCCCCGCTATCAAGATTAAAACCAAGCATTCTTCCCGATTTTGCCTTGATCATCACAGCAGCTGAATTGCTATCAAATTCATACTGATCTATTTCGAACTGGTTTTTCTGAATATCTGATTTCATTAGCTCCTTAATAAAATCATCCTGCTCGTTCGTGTAAAGCGTAAACATCTTGTCATTGGTGTACAGGTGAAAGCAGTGATAATGATCAGAGACGTATTCATCTAAACAAAAATCAGAAAGCGCATATCGATACTCTCCATTTACGATAATTGATGTGCCTGACAATGCAATTTTGGACTTTAACTCTTTACCACCCTGCATCTTTTTGAGAAAAGAAAAGAACATCAAGGAAGCCAGCCCAATGATGAAAATGGTTTCAAAAGCATGAGTTTCCCAGAAATCACCAATATTGAACAGGATATAGGTGAATGCTATGAAGAATAAGACAATAAAGAACCCACTTGTACAACCTAGTAGTCTCTGTTTATTTGTATGCTTGAATTCTATGCTCGCCATCTACCTTCATTTATTTTTATAAGATGGCGAGAAACTACTCTAAAATGTCCAAAGTACAAACTGCATTACATGATCCGCCTGATCTTGGCAATCACCCTGGGATCCATCTCTTCTTTAAGTGCGTCCTTAATCAAATCAACCGTTTGCTTTGCGGACAGAAATTGTACGGCATCCAACGCCTGATATCTGATTCGGGCATCCCGATCTTCCAGAAGCATAGGTAAGGTCTGTGCCCAGTAATCCTGATTTTCTTCGTTCTTCAGAAGAATTCCGAGTGCTTGTTGACGAATTTGATGAGGAAATGATCCCAAAGCAAACCGGTCTGCTATAGAGATAGAACGGTTGGTTGTATCGGTTTCGGCCGTGATCTGCAACAACTTGATTGCTCGCTGTTGTCCTTCCAAACTCTGCTCAAGCCGTTCCGTGACAGACAGTATGTCTTCTGTTTCGGCAAGCTCCTGGTAGGTTTTAAGAGTCGCTTCAAAAACCGTATCGGATTCTGCTCGAATCAATGTATTTCGAATAGAAAAAGCCACCTGATCATTCCCGGGATAATTGGCGAGTGCTTTTATTGCTGAAAGTTTAGTTGCAAGGTTGTCAGAATTGAGCTGTTCCAGGAAGTTCTGCTCTGTACCTGATGCTCCCTGAGTAATCATTGAAAGTGTTTCCAGCATCGCTGCTCTAACTTCCGGTTCTGATACAGTATTCAGCACATCTTGTAAAGCAAGCTGCAGGTCTGGGTTTTCAGTGAAATTTTGAAGTTGTTTTGCAGCTTGAATTTGGAGCTCGGGATCAGAGCTGCGTAACTGTCGAATCAAAAATAGAAACGGCTTATTCTCATTTAGCTCGATATCAAAATCTGAAACAGGATTCAGTGTCACATAATCCACGCCTGATGCCATATCTATAGAAACAGAGTCCCGATCACCGGTAAAGCTTATTTCAGAGCGGGTAGTATCCATAAACCCAAATTGCGTTACTTCTACACCTGCCAATATTTCGATCGCATTACCCTGAGCCTCAAAAACAAGCGAGAGAGAATTATTCATCTCATCGTAAAGGTAAGTTACGGTATAAGAATACTGTTCTTCACCGTCTTCCTTCATTGCATTAGGGACAGAAAGTTCACTCCAGAAAGCGCCGCTTTTATCATACCAAAAATCGGCATAGTCCTTCCAGCTGGTTACCCCTTCAAACTCTTGCATCAGCTCCGGTAGAGATTCCTGAATAGTATTGCTCAGGAATTCATTTTCCATATTGCCGATTCCTGCTTGCCAGCGATTCCAAAAGCGGATGGATTCCAAATCGTCTGGATTTAGCAACTGTTGTGAATCTGAATTTCTTGTAACCAAAGCCTTTAAAAATTCAAACTTATGATCCGGTGCATTCAGGTAGCGGTGATAATTTCCAAGCCATTGCTCGGCAATACCTCTTCTCAGCTGCGTAGAAAGTGATCCTAAATTCTGGTACAAATAAATAACGCCTGCACCCGACTGAATTTCTTCCCATCTACTATCCGGCAGCACGATAACATTCAAAGCATCATACGGAAATTCGAATGAAAATTTCTCTTCATACGCCTTCACACTTTCTACTGCAATAGACAATAGTCCAGTCTGAACCTCCTCCAATACAGCGTTTTCAGCAGTATAAACCGAAATCTGTTTGACTCCGGCACGTGCACTTTCAGAAACAAAAGGCCCAACAGCAAAAGTAAGTCCTGATATCGGAACAGCAGTTTCAGAGGTCCAGTTTACTTTTTTCTGTTCTGTTGAAATGACTTCATCATCAACATAGGTCCCGTTAAAAACAACTTGCTGGTCGGCCGGAATTGAAAAAGAAGCATCTAAAGTAGCTGTCACCTCTGGGTGATCCGGAATTGGCATCCAATGCAGTCTTGCTTTGGGATTCAGAGAAGTCCATAGATTTCCATAAATATCACTATGGATGCCATATGGTGAGTTACTTTCCCACGTAATCAAAAACTGAACTTCATCCCCAATGCCAAGGGTATCGGCCAAACTGATAATCAGAGAATCATTACTTACCTCAAAATCCATGGCATTACCTTCTGATGAAATCTCTTTCACATCCAGGTCGGAGGTATTGAAAATGATTTGAGCTAAATCTGGCCTGCGGGAAGTCAGTTCATATCTTCCTACTCCTTTAACCAGAGAAGACTCAGCCTCAATATTTAAATCAAGCTGAATATGACTCAGTTCAAATGGTAATTCAGGATAGGATTGATACTTCCAGTCTACCTGACTTTGAGCAAAGGTAACGGTTGAAAAAAGAAACAGAAAAAGTGCGGTCAGTAGTTTATTCATTATTTGCTGTGTGCTTCAAATATTTTCTTTACTTCCGGGAATAATGCTTTATTTGTCGAAAATCCATTTCCGGAATGGATAGTTTCATTTCCTTCAATATCACTGAATACGCCACCGGCTTCTCGCATCACGGGTAATAACGCGGCTGCATCCCAAATATTAAGAATGGGATCGTACATAACGTCAGCCCTACCGGTAGCAACCATCATGTGTCCATAGGCATCACCCCATGTTCTATGTAGTTTAGTTTTGGACATGAGTTCCTCAAAAACTTCCTGTTGATCCATTTCTTTAAAGCGGTATATCTCTGTTACCAACAGCGTGGCATCCTCGAGTTGTTCCGTATCACGTACTTTGCAAGGCTCTCCATTTAAGGTAGCTCCCTCACCAATGGCCGCGACACAAATCTCTTCAAGTGCCGGTGCGTAAATGATTCCAACCTGTGGCTCGTTATCTATCAAAATGCCAATCAGAGTTGTATAGAAAGGTATTCCATGGATAAAAGACTTTGTCCCGTCAATAGGGTCAAGCACCCACTGTATGTTGCTGTCTTCGTTAGTCCTCCCAAATTCTTCTCCAATAATTCCATGATCAGGATATCTTTTCTGGATTTCTTTTCGGATTATCTGCTCAGTTTCTTTGTCTGCAATAGTTACAGGCGAATCATCTGCTTTACTTATTACCTCTACATTTTTTTTAAAGTATTTTAAGGTGTGATGTCCGCCAATTTTGGCTATTTCAGTTGCTGCTTGTAATAATTCTTGGTTCATTAAACTTAAAGATTCATCAAAAATTTAAAATAGTACGTTACTTTCCGCTTAAACTATGAGAACGAAAAAAATTCTTCAAAAAATACTGATTCCGGCAATCTGTACCCTTCCTGCTTATGCCCTCGCACAAACCGGACAGGTTCAGTTTACGAATCAGAGTAAGTTAAGCATTAATGGAAAATCAAATGTGAATGATTTCCGCTGTCTCTCTGAGCATGAGCTGCAACGGGACTCTCTCAATTTCACCTATCAATACATTGGTGAAACTATTGATGTGAGTGGTGTTTCCTTATTTTTGGAAGTGAACAAGTTTGACTGTGGGAAAAAAGCTATCAACAGAGATTTCCGCAGTACACTCAAATATGAAGAACATCCTTTCATACAAATCACCCTGAATGAATTAGTTCTGAAAGACTCACTGGACCTGATTCCACAAACAGCAAAAGTCACTATCACTATTGCCGGAGTTGAACGAAAATATAATGTACCCTTAAACGCTTTTTCCAGCATGGAGGACCGGGTAATTGTAGGAGGAAATAAAATTCTGTATATGACTGACTTTGGTCTTACGCCTCCATCTCCCCTTTTTGGTCTTGTTCAGGTAAGCGATGAGCTCAACATCGTTTTTGATTTGGCAATCCGTTTGGATTCCTGATATTCCTCTTCCTAATTATCTCTTCCAGCAATTTCTCCCAAATAAAAAAACCGTCAGCTGATTTAATCAGCTGACGGTTTGGTTTAGAAACTCATTGACGCAGAAAGGGCGAGCCTTTCACAGCGCGCCCTTTTCCTATGAGGTCGGTATATCAGAAGCTTATCACAGCTTCTAACATGATTCCGCTAAATTCGCCACCGTTGTATAGGCTAGTGTTCCAGCCGTCACCATCGTAAGATTGTGAGACATATTCTAGTTTTGTAAGTACGTTGTCAGTCATGAACCAGCCACCACCGAAGTTGATTCTGCTAATTTCCTGAGTTGCGGCAGCATCAGTTCTTTCGCCGCTTATCATGTTATAACGTCCACCTAGGTAGATGTCTTCGTCAGCTCCAAATCGGTAGATAACTTCTCCACCAAGTTGAGTGAAAGAGCCACCTGCATCAGCGCTGTTGCTTGTTTGCTCAAAGATTCCAAAAAATTCAAGTCCCTGGAATTTTACGAATGGGTTGATTTGGAAAGCTGTTTGAGAGCCAAAGCCAGGATTGAATCGTCCGGAGAAGTCGCCTCCTTCCATTACTGCGTAGTAACGTCCACCGGCACGGTCACCACCGTAGATATAGTCACGTGTGCTTTCTTCGGAGCTATTGTAGAAAGAACCGGTGAGACGGAATCTCAGGTCTTCGTTCAGCTGCTTGTCGTATCCTAACTTACCGAAGAGTACAATACCATCATCAGTAGAAGTTACGCTTTGGTTTAGTCGGCCATTAGTTGCACCTATCACACCAATGATGCCTGAATTCTGGTAAGTTAATTCCATGAAAGGCTCAGTAGTGAAGTTGTCCATGATGTAGTTACCTACAAATGGATTGTAGAGAGCAGCAGCGTTATCTGATCTGCGGAAGTGTGCATCACCATAGTTGATTTGATCCATACCTACTCGGATGGTCAAAACATCCATCAAACCGTCCATAAAACCTTCTTCGATGAAGTCTAGTCGGTCAATCTGCATATAACCACCTTTCACATAAGACTCTGTGTGGTGACGAGATGACAGATATGTACGGAGGTGCATTCTTAAACCTTCGTCCAGTTGAACATCAAGGTTTAGGTTAGCTGTTGGAAGGTTAAAGTTGTTACCTAACTCTGCAAGAGAGTCTCCGGCATTGCTTTGTGATATACCCTGAAACTGTAGTGCAAAGTCTCCACCGACACGTACATACAGACCGTCGAATTCAACGTTTGTTGTTTTAGGTGTTTCGAATACGTTCAGACCGGATTTGCCGGGATCTTTGAAGTATTGTAAAGATTTTTGTTGGGCCATAGCTGCGCTAGTTCCCAACACAAGGGCTAATAGAAATACTGTGATATATTTGGCTTGTGATTTCATGACCTTAGGATTTGGTTATGTTATTGATTGGTTGATTGTTTTTTAAATTTATTGAGCGAATTTAGCATTGAATTCCACGTCTACCTTTTCACCGGCTTTAATTGTACCGAATACGGCGGTTGGTGGGTCAATATTAAACTCAGTCATGTCTATATTCTGCTTTCCATTAAAAAGTATAGTACCGTCTGCTTGAAGTTGGTACTCAACTTTCATTTGTACATTCTTAGTTACACCTGCTATAGATAATTCTCCATTAGCAGTTAGTGTAGAAGATTCTACGTCTGTGATGTCAGTTAATACAAACGTGATATTTTTGTGCTTATTAACTTTAAGCGCATCATCTATACGTTTGTCCATTCCACCTTTTCCACTATTTATTTCTTCAGCTACGACGCTAAATTCCAGGCTTGTAATTGAAACCAGTGAATCATCTGCTAGTTCTATAGTTGCAGAACCGGAGAACTCTTCAGCCGGAGCTTCCCAATCGTGAACATTAGAAGTTCCCCAAACGATTATCTCGCTTTCATCAGGAACAATAGTGTAGGTTTGAGAAAAAACTGCTGTACTCAGTAGAAGTGTTAAAATTAGTGCGGAAATTGATTTATACATTACGACCTCATTTTTGTTTTAGGAGTTGTTTAATTAACTCGCTTTAAAGAAACCAATTATTCATGAAGGGATTGTGAAGAAAAAAATATTTTTTCCCTCTTTCAAGTTATTAAACTACAACAAGTTGCGAGATTACCAGAATAGGTTTTGTGAAGATTATATGAAGGCATTTAATAAACTTTTCAGCCCGCTATTTCTCTCTCTTTTTTTAGTGATAAGCCAGGGTGCCTGCTCGGCATTTTAAATGGGTAACCCTTCCATCTCCATAATCTTTAGAGCATTGGTTGTTGGGCATGGACCCGATTTGAGTTTGTACTCAAAACTCATTTTTCCGTCTTCTATAGTTTCGGCAAAGTGCCAGTTACTCAGTTCCGATATATCCTTCTCCAAAGAAGCTAACTCCAGATCATGAGTGGATACCATTCCTACTCCATTTTTTCCAGCTATTTCTTTTAAGAATGCTGTACTTCCCTGAAATCGCTCTCTATTGTTAGTGCCTTTGAAAATTTCATCCACAAAAAAGAAAAGCGGGAGTTCATCGTTCTGGTCAAGTTTATCCAGTAGCGTTCGTAGTCGCCGTACCTCCGCATAGAAATGAGAAAGGCCGCCTTCCAAAGAATCCTTCACATTGATGCTCGTGAAGATCCTGAATAAGTTAGTTTCCAAAGACTCTGCATTCACCGGAGCTCCGGCAAAAGCTAAACAGAGATTGATACCTATAGTCCTTAGAAAAGTACTCTTACCCGCCATATTAGATCCAGTAATAAGAAAGAGATCTTTTCCTTCTTGCACTTTAAAATCGTTAGTTACTTTCTGGGATGAAGGAATAAGCGGGTGACCAAGATCTTTAGCTTTAAATAGTACTTCTTCATTCTCTACTAATTCAGGAAAATTGTATTCAGTATGAAGGGCTCCGAAATTCGCCAGGCTATTTAGGGCTTCGAGTTCATAAAAAACATCCAGCCATTTAGCTAGCTTAGGTTCTAGTTCTTGTTTCAGGCTCTCCATCTTCATGGAATAAAACATATCCCAAGGCATAATTAAATTTACCAGTGGCCATATTACTTGATTCGATTGCAGCGAGGCCGGTCCTGTAAGCTTTTTTACCTTCTTTATATATATAGAAGGTTTTGTATCCGATTTTTGATACTCAGCTAACAGCACCTTTAGATCTGACTCCCCCTTAACTTTAAATTCTTCCACTTCTAATAATAAGTACCGAAACCTGCCCAGCAGCTTATCTATTTGATATGCAGCCTCAAAAAGCCCGGATATTTTATCGCTATTGTAATTGTAATAGCTCAAATAAATAACCAGTGTGATAATAGGAATAAGTGCAGGCACAATTCCAATCCATGCAAGCGCTCCTAAGGTTACATTTGATATGCTAAGAATCGACAGTACAATTAAAGGTCCAGTAAAACCTGTGATCGGTGAATTTTTTAACCACTTGAGCATTTTATCCATGCTCCAGTCTTTATCAGAGCTTTTACCCTTTGTGAATTCCCCAACCACAGCTAGTTTGTCACGAAATCCCTGAAGCGGAATTAATTCTTTAACGAGCTTCTGTCGACGGTTTATTTCTTCTTTTTCGGGAGATTCCTTCAATAGCCAGTTCACCAATTTCTCTGAACTGCCCTCATATATTGATGTATCTATTAGCTGATGGAGAGAGTATTCTCCTACTATATCTAAATCATTAGCAAAAGAATGATCTTTAATCTCTATACCTGAGTGCCTTACCGGAATTTCAGACCAATTCAGTTCAAGGCGAGCAATATGCCTTTGCTTAATTTTCTTTAAGTGCTCAAACTTGTCAATAGACTCGTGCACCTTTTGATGACGATCTACCAAAACGATAAAACCCGTTATAAAAACAATGAGTCCTAGGAAATAGCTGAAATCATTCAAAATCCCTGTTGCCGAAAGAGCGAATCCTAACCCAGTAAAAAATACTATAGATCTTGACCAGGTATATTTTTTACTGAAACTCTTGAATCTTGCAATGTTCTCGTCAATACGCTGGCAATGCCTTTGCAGTAATTTTTTCAATGTATCTTGACTCATATTTTGATACGTCCTGCTACTTTCTAAAATCTCTATGTTATTTTTTGGAGGATTGAGGATAAAAAAAGAATCAACCAAAAGCTTACTTCCCTTTCACTACATCCAAACTATTGCTAATATACATCGAACTAAATAATTGGATATGGATTACTTCGCACACGAAACCGCTGTTATTGATGATGGAGCTAAAATCGGAAAAGGAACTAAAATCTGGCACTTCACACACGTCATGCCCGAATCTGAGCTAGGTGAAAACTGTAATCTTGGTCAGAACGTGGTGGTTTCGCCTAAAGTTAAGCTAGGCAATAACGTCAAAGTTCAGAATAATGTGTCCATATATACCGGGGTTATTTGTGAGGATGATGTATTTCTGGGGCCAAGCATGGTATTCACCAATATTGTAAACCCACGAAGTGCCGTGGTTCGGCGGGATGAATATGTAGAAACACAGGTCCGACAAGGTGCTTCAATTGGAGCAAATGCTACCATCATTTGCGGTAATGAATTAGGTAAGTATTGTTTGATTGGCGCTGGAGCAGTTATTACCAAGCCTGTGCTTCCTTATGCTTTAATGGTAGGGAATCCCGCTAAGCAAATTGGCTGGGTCAGTGAATATGGCCACCGCCTTGATTTTGGACAAGACGGTAAGGCAACCTGTCCTGAGTCTAAAGATGATTACCAGCTAAAATTCGGAGA
Source organism: Balneola sp. (assembly GCA_002694685.1). Lineage (NCBI taxonomy): Bacteria > Pseudomonadati > Balneolota > Balneolia > Balneolales > Balneolaceae > Balneola > Balneola sp. The sequence continues at coordinate 798,157 of NZMW01000004.1, read as the reverse complement.
AGTCACAAAAGTTGAAGGCTAAGTTCTATTCAATTCTGCTATCGTAGCTCCCCATCCACTACGGTCGCTGGCCAAGCTGTATGATTTAACATGCTCGTTTCTGTCCAATAAGCTATGTACGGTTCTTCTCAACACCCCTTTGCCCTTCCCATGTATAATCCTGATGGAGAAAATGCCTTTCTCCAGACAGGCTTCAATGTAATCTGGAATTAACTCACCTAGTTCTTTGGGGTTGAACAAGTGTAAATCCAGTATTCCGTTAATTGGGATTTCTATGGGATCGGGCTCATTCATTCGTTATTCGTGTTTTCGTTACTCGTTACTCGTTATTCGTTATTCGTTATTCGTTAGTCGTTGGTCATTGGTCATTGGTCATTGGTCATTGGTCATTGGTCATTGGTCATTGGTCATTGGTCATTTAACTAATATAGTCAACAACCCTTCTTTCCATCACAACTTTCTTGATGAACTCAACCACTTTTTGATGATCTGGATGAACTCCGTAGGCTTTTAGATCTTCCTTAGAATCACATTCCGTTGTCAAAACCACATCGCAAATGGCATCCTCATTCCCTTCTAAGATATTAATTCCTACTTCAGCACTGCTTAATTCTTCAATTTTATTAGGAAGGTCTTCCAGCAATTCTTTCATCACCTCAGCATTCTCAGCTTTTGTTTTGCCTTCCGCTACATCCTTCAGTTTCCACATTACCACATGTTTGATCATTTTGATCCGTTGTTAGTCGTTAGTCGTTAGTCGTTAGTCGTTAGTCGTTAAGTCAAATATCTATAGTAAGCACTCCAATTCCCAAAATACTTCTCTTCGAAATTCATTGTCCTTGTTCAATGTTCGTTATTCTACTGCTGTCAATTAATAGTAGGAACCCTTAACTTTGGGGTTCTGTTTGAAAAAGTGCAGGATAGCTCCTGTTACCTAAGATTTATAATTCAGAAATATTGAAAACATTGGATTTAGACAAAATCACTGCCGAGGAAATCGGTGAAGATCATCTCAGCACCGGAGTACAAACTCCATTACGCCAAGATGCTTTTGAGAAAACTGACGACGAAAAGATTGAAATTATTCAGGAGCATTTTGCTGAAATCATGCATACGCTGGGTCTGGATTTAAATGATGACAGCCTTAAAGGCACACCTTACCGTGTAGCCAAGATGTATGTGAAAGAAATTTTTGAAGGCCTGAATCCTAAGAACAAGCCGGTAGCTCGTCAGTTCAATAACGACTATGACTATAATGGCATGGTTGTAGAAAAGAATATTCAGGTGACTTCATTTTGTGAGCATCACTTCCTCCCTTTTATAGGTAAAGCTCATGTTGGATATATTTCTTCTGGAAAGAAAGTTATCGGACTCTCTAAAATTAATCGCATTGTAGATTATTACTCCCGACGCCCTCAGGTTCAGGAAAGACTTACCCTGCAAATTGCTGATGAACTCAGCGCTGCGTTAGAAACTGACGACATTGCTGTTTTTATTGACAGCAAGCACCTTTGCGTTTCAACCCGCGGAATTAAAGATATTACTTCTACAACTATTACATCTGAGTATCGTGGTGCTTTTAAGGAAGAAGCTACTCAGCAGAAATTCATTGATTACATCAAAACAAACACTGACATCTAATAATCGCTGTGGCTGATAAAGGCAATAAAGAACTTCACGTTTATAATACCCTCACCCGCAAAAAAGAACAGTTCGAGCCGTTAAATGCTCCACATGTGGGGATGTATGTTTGTGGTCCCACCGTTTATGGTGATGCACATTTAGGGCACGCCAAAAGCTATGTTTCTTTTGATGTAGTGTTGCGCTATCTCCGCTATTTAGGCTACAAAGTTCGGTATGTTCAAAATATTACCGACGTTGGGCATCTTGTTGATGATGCCGAAGAAGGTGAAGATAAACTCAGCAAGCAGGCTCGTATCGAGAAAGTACAGCCGATGGAAATTGCTGAAAAATATACCTACACCTATTTCCGGGATATGGATGCTTTGAATGTACTCCGCCCAGATATTGCTCCTCGTGCATCGGGACATATTCCTGAGCAAATTGCCATGGTCAAAAAATTGATCGAGAATGGCCACGCATATAATGCCGACGGTAATGTTTACTTCGATGTTTCTTCCGATGAAGAATACGGTAAGCTAAGTGGCCGTAAAACGGAAGATGCAGAAGCCGGCACTCGTGTTGAAACTGCTTCTGATAAGCGCAGCCCTGAAGATTTTGCTTTATGGAAAAAGGCTGACGACGGACATATAATGAAATGGGATTCGCCATGGAGCGTGGGTTATCCCGGTTGGCATGTGGAATGTTCCGCCATGAGCACCAAATATTTGGGTGAAAGTTTTGATATACATGGTGGCGGGCTTGATAACCAGTTTCCACATCATGAATGTGAAATTGCTCAATCCGAGTGTGCCCATGATAAACAATTTGTGAAGTACTGGCTCCATAACAACATGGTGACGTTGGAAGGGCAGAAAATGGGTAAATCGTTGGGCAATGCTATTAGCCTTCATGAATTCATTTCCGGCGATCACAAACTGCTAACCAGAGCGTGGCCGGCAGAAGTAATCCGCTTCTTCCTGCTGCAAAGCCACTATCGCAGTACTACTGATTTTTCTGAAGATGCTCTTTCAGGAGCTGAAACAGGATTGAAAAACCTTCAATCCATGATTTTAACGATTGATAAATCAAAGCCGGGAAGTGGCGAAGAGTATGATCTTGAAAGCTTTAAGAATGCCTTTGAATCATCCATGAATGATGATTTCAATTCAGCCCAAGCAATAGCAGTTCTTTTTGAAAGACTGAAGGAAATCCGAAAGCTGATTAATGATAAAAAGGCTCCATCAAACCTTGATACTATTAAAGTCTTTCTTCATAGTGTTGTAGAGGAAGTATTAGGAATCTGGCCAAAAGAAAAATCCGGTGGAAATGAGAAAGTAACCGAAGGATTGGTTGAGCTGTTAATTGATATCAGAAAAGACGCTCGTGCTAACAAAAACTTCGAGCTTTCTGATAAAATCAGAGACGAACTGGAGGAGCTGGGCGTTCAGCTGATGGATGGCAAAGAAGGCACGACCTTCGAAATCAAGTAATGGATCTGCTGAAAAACATATTCAGCCTATTAATTATTGGTTTAGTGAAATTTTACCAAGCAGCAATTTCTCCCTGGCTGGGTCGAAGCTGCCGATACTCCCCAACGTGTTCACATTATATGATTGAAGCCGTTGATGAGTGGGGACCTTTAAAAGGATTTTGGATGGGCATCAAACGAATCGGGCGATGTCATCCCTGGGGCGGTGATGGATATGATCCCGTTCCTAAGAAAACATTGAACAAGGAACATTCAACAATGAATGACGAACGAGAATAAAATTCTTATGATTGGACCTTACAGTCAGATCTTCCTTGTATGTATACATCCGCTTCGACGCAGAGCGTCTGAGCGAGTTGAACTTAGAAACTGAGAACCTATCTGGTTCCGTACGCTCCGCGTCGGAACCAATTTCATGCTACAAAATTTCAAGAACGCGAAATCAATTATTTCTTTTGTGCTTTAAAGTTTTGGTGGCAAAAAATATTGACCAACTAATTTAGATTAATGAACGAAATCAAATTCAAAGAACGAAAAACGGTAGAACAAGTTGAAGAAGGAAATGATCTGGCTCCTAAATTCCAGGAAAATGGATTGATTCCGGTAGTTACCACTGATTTTAAATCCGGCGAATTACTGATGCACGGATACATGAACGAAGAGGCTCTAAAAAAGACCATTGAACTAGGTGAAGCTGTCTATTACAGCCGAAGCCGTGAAACGCTATGGCACAAAGGAGCTACTTCGGGGCTGACTCAGATCATTAAAGAAATGCGTATTGATGATGATCAGGACTGTGTTTGGTTACGTGTGGAAGTTCAAGGCAATGGTGCTAGTTGCCACGTAGGTTATCGCTCTTGCTTTTACCGAAGCGTACCTACCGGTGAAGATTTTGATATCAAAAAAGGTGAATTACACTACGAAGAAGACGAAAAAGTCTTTGATCCTAAGGAAGTGTATGGTGATGCTCCAAATCCGACGAAACTCTAACCTATCCGCTCCGACGCAGAGCGTCTGAGCGAGGAAACCTTCTTTTAGGATTGCATCATTGCTCTGATTTTATGTGCAGCCATTTAATCCTAAAAGAAGATGATTTAGGCTATCTAACCAACCTTGCTCTGACGCTCTGCGTCGGAGCATTTTTTTGATCCGTATCCCAAATTCATTCACATAAAAAAAGCACAAACCCATTACTGGATTTGTGCTTAAACTTTTTAATAAAGTCTTACTGCTTATGAGTAAGATCTATTTTTGCGTTGTCTCTTATTACGGCCTTTCTTTTTAAAGCCACCGTCTCCTTTGCTGCTCGATCCACCTCTTTTACCTGAACCATTAGAATTGGATGAACCGCCTGAGCCGTTACCGCTCGTATCCGGCTTTGCCAGCTCAACACCAATTTCACGTCCCTCAAAATGAGTGCCGTTCATAGCATCAAATAATTTAGAGTCGAACCCTTCTTCTACTTCAAAGAATGAGAAGTTATTCTGGATATCGATTTTACCAAAGTCAGGCTTTTTGCCATTCATTTGTTCGTTCACAACACCCATCAATCTCGCCGGATTCAATCCATCACGATTACCGATGTTTAAGAAATAGCGTGTAAAGCCCTCTTCTGCAAGTCGGTTACTATTAACACCGCCACCAGAATTGCTTCTGCCGTTACTCTTACGAGAGTTGTTTTTACGGTTATTATTATTCTTAGAACGGCCAGCAGTAGCATTGATATCTCCGGCTTGTTCGTAGTATTCAAGAATTTGGTTGAATTCCATGGATACAAAGTGCTTAATAAGATCTTGCCATCCTAAATCAGCCAATTTCTCATACACTTCAGGCAAATACTTCTCGATCTGCTTTTCATTTACTTCAGTAGCACGAAGTTTCTCTACCATGTCCATCATTCGAACTCCACAAACTTCAGCTCCCTTTGGAACATCCTGCTTGATGAATTCTTTACCGGACATTTTTTCTAAAGCACGAATTCTGCCCATTTCCCGGGTGTGAATAATTGAAACAGCTATACCGCTATTTCCTGCACGGCCGGTTCGGCCACTACGGTGAATATATACTTCCAGATCATCCGGAAGGTTGTAGTTAATTACATGGGTAAGGTTATCAACATCAAGTCCGCGAGCAGCAACATCAGTGGCCACAAGCAGTTGTAATTCTTTACTTCGAAAGCGATTCATCACTTCATCACGCTGTGACTGAGACAAGTCTCCGTTCAACAGATCAGCATTATATCCTTCTTTTGATAGCTTTGAAGCTACTTCTGAGGTCTCACGACGTGTTCTGCAGAAAATAATTCCATATACATCAGGATTCACATCAGCAATACGCTTTAATGCGTCATAGCGATCTTTTGCATTCACCATATAATAATGGTGCTCTACGTTAAGCGCGCCGGAGTTTCGGGCATTCACCTGAATTTCTTCCGGATTGTTCATGTACTTATGCGCCATTTTGGAAATCTGCTTAGGCATGGTAGCCGAGAATAGCAGAGTTTGTTTTTCCTTCGGCGTGTCATGGAGAATAGCATCCAAGTCGTCCTGGAATCCCATATTCAGCATTTCATCCGCTTCATCCAAAATGAGAGAACGAACGTTGGTTACGTCAAGTTTACGGCGGCGGATCAAATCCAGCATACGGCCGGGTGTTCCGATTACAACTTGAGTACCTTTATTTAGCGCACGGATTTGAGTAGAGATATTAGCTCCACCATATACCGCAACCGTTTTAATTCCCTTCTGATGTTTGGCAAAAGCCTTCAAATCTTTTTCTATCTGTATAGCTAATTCACGAGTTGGTGAAAGTACTAATACTTGCACGTTACTTGAGTTAGCATCCACTTGTTGAAGCACGGGCATTCCAAATGCACCCGTTTTTCCGGTCCCGGTTTGAGCAAGCGCAATCAAGTCGCGCTGAGATGCTAAAATAGTAGGAATAGCTCTCTCTTGTACTTCAGTTGGGGTTTCGAAGCCAAGATCTTCAACGGCTTGGCATATTTCGGGCGACAAGCCCAGTTCTTTGAACGATGACATATATATATTTTTAAACGTTGTTATCCCGTTCAAAGAAATTTGTGCTGCGCGTAGATCTTGCCCGGAATCATTAATTATGAGGTGAGCTAATGACAAGAGGCAAGCACGACTGCTTGATTCATAAAGGCCAGCAAGGTTCTATAAACCTGAAAAGTTTCCTTTCGGAAATGTATTGTTCCAGTCTTATCGTGAACTCACAAATTCAGTAAGCCTTAAAGATACGCATTAATCCTGCCAATTCTCTTTCTTATTTAAAATAAAAAACCACAACAATCTTTATCTCGATTACTGTGGTTAGTATTGTTATTCGGAAATTATTGGTTCTTTGGCTCAAGGATGGTAGCAGCCTCTCCCAGATAGGCCAACATGTTTTTGACGGTAAGGTTGCTGAAATCATTCTCCCCTTTTTCAGAATAGATTTTTATGCTATCGGTTCTTCCCCGCAGGCTTATTTTCCCGTCTTCATTATAGATCTTCAGATTTTCTTCGTCGAGCTTCACAAAGTAGTACTGGCCACTTCCTGAAGTTACTGCTCGGTCAAGTGTTGTGTATTCAACAATTACGCGAACTACTTTTTCACTTTGATCTTTATCCAGCTCAAAGGAGAGCTTATTCTCACTGTTTTCTACTTCAAATTCAGCAATAAAAGTTGAATCACCGGAAATGGATAGTTGATTTCTGGTGCTTTTGATAATTATTATCTCCGTTTCAGAGTCGAAAACAATTTCATTAAATGGTTTTAATTCAAAAGTTCTAAGGTGAGTTACCTGGGCAACAGCATTCGTTGCAAAGATTGTTGTCAATAATAGTGCAGATAATATGTAAGTAGCTTTCTTCATGAGTCTTATGTTATTTGAGTGAGTGAGTAGTAACCAAATCAAGTCTTTCGGAGTGTTAATTTGTCTCTCTTTTAAGTTTACGTCTGTGTTGATGTCCTTTGATTTTTACTACACCCATAATTTATCCCCCTTTTCAACAGAAGTCATGCTTCTCTCGATAGATGAAATCTATGATCTTCCACAGAATCCCCTATAACCGCCAGAGCAGCCTAAAAAGCGGTACCATAAGGGTAAATTAAACAGCTGTTTACAATAAATTAATATGATTGGTCTTATGGAAGCGTTTTGAGAAGCGGTTCCATAAATGGCCTGTAATGGCTATTTAGGTACTTTTTGAGAGTGAAACATGAAATACAGATTTCGTTATATTCACTCAAATCATCTAAAAAAATAAGGCATGGATTATATAACTAAGCAATATCCCAAAGCTCAATCTCTTTCAACCCTTGAAAAAACCATACTTGAGGAACTAGGCAAAAATAATATGGACCCTGAACAGTGTATTTGGGGGACCTCCATTTGCAGCGATGAGGTCAATAATTCTTTTAACGCTTTAAGCAAGATATTTGCAGGACCAGGACCCTTTCGTTTTGGCGGTATTTCGGGAATTCCTTTTACAGGAAAAACCGGCTTTGGAGCTTTTGCCAGTCACATCCCTGAAAATGGCGGAGCAGTCATTCTATACGGACCTCACATTGGCATTTCGGAAAACGGAACAACCGGAGAAATTAATCGTGAAGGCCAAAGTGGAAACTCAACCTGTTGTGGTTCATTAATAGCAGGACTTCAAAATGTTAAGGAAGGCAGCGTGCTGATGATTTCTCATAATGATTACCAGCAAGGACAGGTAAATAAGCTACTGATTGAAAACTATAATGAAATCAAAGAAGCTGATGACCCTATCAAAACAACAACGGATATAGCTTACAATCAGATTAAACGAGAGTTGACCGACATAACGTCAACCAGTGCAGAGAACTTAGGCGAAAGCCCCCTCTTATTGATTGGCGGAATTGTAATAAATACTGACTGGGATAAAGAAGACTATTTCGAAATCCGGGATATTTCCACATTCAACAACTAAAACGTACATTCTGCATCATTCTTGGTGCTTCCCTTTTCTGCTTGGGGTATAATGATAACAATCACTTATTAAATTTTATAGATATGCTTAAATCGTTTGTATCCCTTTTACTCGCAGCGCTATTCATTACTTCATGTGCTCCTGATCAAAACCAATCCTCGAACATAGATTGGGAGACCGTTCAGGATTCTTCCCACATTGCATTCACAGTTACCGGTCTTGACGGGCCTGAAGCCGTTCGTTATGACCCTGACCAGCAGGTTTATTTCATTTCCAACTTTACCGGAGGTGGCAACACTCAGGATTCAAACGGATTTATAACCAAGACTGACGCTGAGGGAAATATATTAGATCGTGAATTTATGACCGGCACTACTGAATATCCCCTTCATGCTCCCCGCGGGATGTTTATTGTAAATGAAACACTCTGGGCTGCTGATGTTTTGGGAGTTCATGGCTTCAACAAAACAACCGGAGAGCAAACTGATTTTGTTGATTTTACTGATTTTGAAATTGGTTTTCTGAATGATGTATCAGCTAATAGTGATGGCACTCTTTTTGTCACCGATACTGGAAATCCAAGAGTTTATCAGGTGATGAACGGTACAGCTACAATATTCCTTGACTCCCTCCCTGAAGCTCCAAATGGTATTACCTTAAACCCGGATAATAATGAGTTCGTGTTGGCCCCTTGGGGTGGTAACCAGATTTTCCGATCATTCGATGGTGATAAAACACTAAGCGAATATGGAACATTAGATGGCGGCTTTTTTGACGGACTGGAGTTCTTGTCACAAAATTTACTGGTTGCAAGTCAGCAGGACTCAAGCATTCGTTTTTATGACGGAGTTGTTAACAAAATTCTAATTAAAACTCCGGGAAGACCTGCCGATATTGGAATTAATACCAATCTGAACCATGTGGCTGTTCCGTATATTGCTTTAGACCGCGTAGATATTTGGAACCTAAACAAAGAATAACTTTTTACCCCTTTACATGTCCAAACAAATAGCTCCGATCCCTAATAACGAATTTGAGCGAGCTCTTAAACTATCAGAATATGATATCGATTACTCTGAAATACATGGTAAGCTAGACGATCTAACTCGTCTTGCCGCTCATGTTGCCGGAACCCCTATTTCTTTAATTAACCTGCTGGATACTACCACGCAATGGACGGTATCAAACGTTGGATTAGACCTCCAGCAAATTCCTCGTGAAGAAACAGTATGTCAGTACGTAATCCTGGAAGAAGATTCTGTGGAAGTGGAAGACATGACGAGTGATGAGCGTTTCAAAGACAAGGACTACGTTACTAAAGATCCTCATATTCGTTATTACTATGGCGTTCCTTTAGAAACTCCTGATGGACATCGTATTGGAGCTTTGTGTGTGATGGATAAAGGTGCACACGATCTTACCCCTGAAAAAGAAGCCTTTCTGAAGATTATTGCCAATGAGGTCATCACTCGTATTGAGTATGAGCATAAGCTAAAACTGATGCGGCATAATGTTGAAGAACTGAAAGAAATTCAGCGTAAAGTCAGCCATGATATACGCGGCCCTATTGGTGGAATTATTGGTATTGCTGAAATTCTTCGGGACCAAGCCGAGGATAGTAAAATGGATGAGTTCATGCAGTTGCTTGAGCTTATCAATAAAGGTGGGCGCTCGGTACTTGATCTTGCTGATGAAATATTAAGTAACTATAAGGGAGAATCCGAGTCAAAGAAGCTTACTCAAAACCAACTATCACTCGAGCTTCTACAGAAAAAGCTCAAAGACCTTTATCAGCCTCAGGCGTTAAATAAATCCATAAATTATACAGTGGAATTAGAGAGTAACCATCAGGACCTCTCTTTTTCTAAACACAAAATACTTCAGATTCTTGGAAACCTGATTTCAAACTCAATCAAATTCACACCCGAAAATGGCTCCGTTGAGGTGGATTTGAGTATTAAGAGACCCGAGATCGAATTAGTTGCTTCTGTAAAAGACAGTGGAGTGGGCATGACCGAGGCTCAGATTAATGATATTTTAGCCGATGAGGCAGAATCTACGCAAGGAACTGATCATGAGCGTGGATTTGGGTTTGGTTTTAAACTGGCCCGCCATCTGGTTGAAACGATGAAGGGGACACTTCAAATAGAATCTGAAAAAGGAAAAGGAACACATATCACCATTTCAATTCCTCTGGAACTATAGAAGGGATCTTTAATGCGAGCTTTGAAGCTTTTCTTCCTTTCAATCGCTATCGCATTATCTTCTATATATAGCGTTCAGGCTCAAATTAAGAATACATCTCTACGGGGATTTCCTGTCGCTTTTTATACCGAGGAAACCAGCTTTGCCTTTGGCGGCCTTGGAATTTTAACCTTTGATTTCGAGAGTAATCTAACTTCACTGAAACCTTCCCAGATCAATTTCGGAGCTGCATACACTCTGGAGAATCAGCTTCTGATCTACTTTCCCTACGAACTTTATCTTTACGATAATGACTGGCGGTTTGAGGGTGAAGTTGGTTACTACCGATATACCTACAAATACTATGGCATTGGTAATAACACACCAGATAGTAATGAAGAAACCTACCGGGTAAATTTCCCGCGGGTTCAAGTTTCAGCTTTACGGAAAGTAAGTGATGATATATATGCCGGACTCAGTTACTGGTACGACGGATATGACATCACAAGCATAAAACAGAATGGATTACTTGATTCCAATGAACCTGATGGCGTATCCGGAGGGATTAATTCAGGTTTTGGCATAACTTCCATCTATGATACCCGTGACAATATCTTTTATACCAAAGATGGAGAATTCCTTGAATTCAAAGCTCAAATGGACCGTAAATGGATGGGGAGTGATTTTAAATTCCATCAAATAACAATAGACGCCAGCACTTTTCAAACCAATAAATTTGATCATACGCTTGGCATCAACTTCTTTGCTGAGACTACCGGCGGCGAGGTTCCCTTTCAGCGGCTTGCACTGCTTGGCGGGCCCAAACAGATGCGCGGTTACCTCGAAGGTCGCTATAGGGATAATAACTACCTTACCCTTCAATCAGAATACCGTATTCCAATTTACAAACGCTTTGGTTTCGTAGCCTTTGCCTCTGTAGGTGATGTAGCCCCTTCCCTTTCAGACTTTACCCTCTCCGAATTTAAATGGACCGTTGGACCCGGACTTCGATACATGATCGATACCGAACGGAAAGTCAATATTCGCCTGGATGCAGGCTTCGGAAAAGGAGTCAGTGGTTTTGCCTTAACTATTGGTGAGGCTTTTTAACTGGACTAGATCTCTTTGTAGTTGCCTAATTCAAGAGTCCAGTCGTATTCTTTAAAGTCAACAGATGGGTCAGCATCCTGGGGAATAATCCCATATTCCTTTAGCATTTTTACTGAACCGTCTTTTCCACCAAAATCAGCCCGGAACCAACTCATCAATTTGTTTACGACCACGCGGTTTTCTTCGGGATAGTAATCCGTTGTTTTCTCCAGATACTGCTTAGAGCTGATATCCAATTGCTCGTTTACACGCTCAGGATAATATGCAGCGATAAACGGACAAGCGGCCGCTCCACAATTCAGTGCAAAATGGATACGAGGATCTACTTTTTCCCAGCGGAATTTCTTCTCAAAATCTCCTACAAAAATTTTATTGGCATACCCACCGGAAAGTTTATTCTTAGAGCGACGAATAATGCCATGTTCGATATCATCAAAACTCAGTTCTTTCCCGGCGATGGTAACTTGGGGTGATGAAAAGAAATTGTATCCAAAAATTGAATCACGGTCTTTGAATAAATCCGGATTTTCTATCAGTATTATCTGCACATACGCATTGTACACATTCAGCCAAAAAGCTTTTCGTTTTCCTTCTGTATCGAGTGCTTCCTTTAGTTCGGACTCTGAAATGTTAGCCAATATCGACTCTATTTCTTCTGTTGATTCACCCGCCTGCAGGTTCTCAATCAACTGAACTGATAATTCAGGGATTGTCTGTTCTTCTATATTCACTGAATCCATCATTGCTTCTCCTTGGGCCTTGACATCATAAATTGATATCACAGCTGCCATTAAGATTGTCAGTCCAAAAATAAAATTCTTCATTTTGCTTTTCTTTTTTTGAATATTCGCAAGTACATCTAAGTTCCTTTACATATCGTATAGACCTACTGAACCCTTACAGTCTTACTAAGTATTTGAATGCTAAGCATCATTGTCCCTACATACAACGAAGAAAAGACCATTTTGGATTTATTGATCCATTTAAAAAATTCGTTAACAACCACAGATCAGTTGTTTGTTGTTGATGGTGGCAGTTCTGACCAAACCGTAAACTTAGTTAAAGAAAATGGGTTTACATGCTTGGAGTCACCAAGAAAAGGACGGGCTGCTCAAATGAATTATGGAGCTCAGCAAGCCCAAGGTGATATTCTCTATTTTGTACATGCCGATACCATTCCGCCTTCTTCGTTTCCCGCTGATATTGATGGTGCTATTTCCGAAGGCTACAAATCAGGCTGCTACCGATATCAATTTGATATCGACCATCCCCTGCTAAACATTAACGCCCACTGCACCCGGTATGATCGGTTAATGTGCAGGGGCGGTGATCAAACACTCTTTATTACCCGTTCTTTGTTTGATGAGTTGGGAGGCTTTCGGGAGGATTATATGATTATGGAAGACTACGATCTGATTGAGAAAATTCAGTCATGCAGCCCTTTTAAAATCATCCCAAAAAATGCAACCGTTTCTGCGAGGAAGTATGATGTAAACGGATATTTTCAGGTCAACATCGCAAACCTGATTGTTTTTATGATGTACTTTGCCGGAGCTTCCCAACAAACCATGGTTCACGCTTACAAGAATCTGATTGTTCACCCAAAGTTTGATTAGTTCAGTGTCTCATCCTATCTGCTGTTACTGTTATTTGAGCTTTTCCTTCTTCTCTTCTTGTTATTGTTTCTAGGATTGCCGCCATTACTTGTCTTCCTTTTTTCACTTTTGTGTTTTCTGGACGGACGACGTTTTTGTTTTTCAGCTGGAGCCGGATTATGGTCTGTCATTGGATATTTATGATCATCTATCACCGGGATGTTCTGATCAATTAGTTTCTCAATATCCTTTACATAAGCTTTTTCCTCAGCATCACAGAAAGATAGCGCTGTTCCTTCTGCTCCTGCTCGGCCTGTTCGGCCTATTCGGTGTACGTAGGTTTCCGGAACATTGGGAATTTCGTAGTTAATGACATACTGTAATTCATCCACATCAATTCCACGAGCAGCAATATCGGTAGCAACCAATACCCGGGTTGCCTGATCCTTAAAATTACCGAGTGCCCGTTGCCTTGCCTTCTGGGATTTGTTGCCATGAATAGCTTCAGCTTGAATATTTTGGCTATTCAGCAATTTTACTACTTTATTAGCCCGGTGCTTTGTGCGTGTAAAAACCAGCGCTGATTTTGAGCCTGCTTCTTTTAACACATCTACCAATAAATTCTTCTTATTTCCTTTGTCTACATAGTAGATGCCTTGCTCAATAATTTCTACCGTAGAAGATTCCGGAGTCACTTCAACTCGAGTCGGATTGTTAAGCATCGACTTCGAAAGCTTTACAATCTCATTGGGCATGGTTGCCGAGAAGAACAAGGTCTGGCGCTTGTTAGGAATTACTTTCAGTAATTTCTTAATGTCGTGAATGAAACCCATGTCCAGCATACGGTCAGCTTCATCCAATACAAATATTTCGATATCCGAAAGAGATATAAATCCCTGATTCATAAGGTCAAGCAGTCGGCCCGGTGTAGCGGTAAGAATATCTACGCCTCTATTCAGCTTCTTTACCTGTCCTTTTTGGCTAACACCGCCAAAAACTACTGTGGTTTCTAAATTTGTATATCGTCCGTAGCTTTTGAAACTCTCATCAATTTGGATGGCAAGTTCTCTTGTTGGCGTAACAATTAAGCTTCGAATTTTTCGGTTCTGACCACGGGATTTACTCTTGCTTAGTAACTGTAATATCGGAATGGCAAATGCGGCTGTTTTCCCCGTTCCGGTTTGCGCACAACCAAGCACATCAGTGCCTTTAAGTGCGATGGGAATAGCTTGTGATTGAATGGGTGTAGGGTGAGTGTATCCTTCTTCTTCCAAAGATTTTAGGATGGGGGTACTGAGGTTCAGTGATTTAAAAGACATATAGGGTATTAAATGAAAAAGCCCGGATCTGAGCCGGGCTAAGAAAAGTGAACTTGAAGATAGGCATTTAATTACTGAAGTATTCTAAGGTGGGTTCGATAAATAATTTGTCCTTGGTTGACTGATTAAAAATTATTCTTTAGAAAGCTCCATAAAGCTTTCGACCTCTTCTGTCTTTACTGAATCGAGTTCAGCACTAGCTTCCTTCAACAAGGAGAAGGACGCTTTGATAAGATTTCTATACTTTAACTCCACATAAATACTGCGAATAGGCTCGTAAAAGTTTCTCCTTGAGAAGGAGAGATTTAGAGAGGTCGGAGTATAGGGCTTGAAATAGTTACCGCTGAGCAATGATTGTTACCTCAAAACACTTCAACATTCTGTGTTGAATATTCAATGTTCGGCTAGGCCGTCGTTTTCTTGTAACGATTTATTGAAATCCATAATAGTCCACTTCCCATTGCTGCCAAAGCATAAACCATAAACTGTATCTCTTTCCAGCCTGCGCCTTTCAGCAGCACCATGCGCATGATCTTGATGAAGTAGGCTATCGGATTAGCAAGTGTGAGGTTTTGTGCCCATTGAGGCATACTTTCGATGGGGGTGAATAGTCCTCCCATCAGTATGAAAATCACCATAATAAACCAGGCGATGAACATAGCTTGCTGCTGAGTATGGGTTAGGGTTGAAATAAGCAGCCCAAGTGATTGCAGCACAACCAAATAAATACCCGCCACCACTAAAATGGTTGTTAAACTTCCAAGAAAAGGAATCTGGAAACCAAAGCGAGCTAATGCCAACCCAATGAGTAAATCAAACATCCCAATTACCCAAAAAGGAAGCAATTTTCCGATCATAAATTGATACTTCTGAATAGGCGTAACGTTCAGCTGCTCGATGGTACCTATTTCATACTCACGTACAATGTTCATCCCAGACAAAAATATTCCGATCATTGAAACCAGCACTACCAAAATTCCGGGCACCATATAAGTGATATAATCAAGATCAGGATTGTACCAATTTTGAGGAATTATGTTGATCGCCTTAGCCTGTTGAGTCTGTTGACTCGGTGATTCAATTCTAAGTTCAGCCAGTTTTGAAGCATTCAGGTCATTTAAAATGGATGAACTGTAAGATTGGATAAGCCCCGCTGTACTGCCATCAACTGCATCAATAATAAGCTGAAGATCGGCCTGTTTTCCTGAAGACAACTGATTCTCAAAATCTGGCGGAATGCGAAGTATCATCTTGATATCTCCGGCATTCATGGACTCCTGCGCCTCACTTTCGTCAAAAGTCTCTAACTCTAAATTAAAATATCCCGTAGCCTGAAATTTAGCCGTCAGCTCTCTGGAGAGGCTGGATTGATCCATGTCGATGAGGGCAAAATCTACTTCTTTCAACTCGTATGTTGCAGCGAATGAAAGCACCAGTAGCTGGATGATAGGCATCACAAAAAGAATAGGCAGCATGGCCCGATTCCTGAAAATCTGCAGAAACTCTTTTCGAAGTAAAAACTTAATCGTTCTCATTGCAGCCTCACCTTAAATTTTTTAAGACTCAGTGCAATAAAGAAGAGTGTGATACCAACTAAAATGGCTGTCTCTTTCCAGATCAACATAAACTCAGAGCCTTTAAGCATAATGCTTCGGACGATGATCAGGAACCATTTAGCCGGGATAGCATGGGAAACTATTTGAAGCGGAACCGGCATGCTGTCTACCGGAAAAATAAATCCTGAAAGCAGAACCGTTGGCAGTAAAAGTCCAGCCAGGGATACCATCATTGCCGTTTGCTGGTTGTTCGCAGCCGAGGAAATAAATACACCTAAAGCCAGTGCGGTTAAAATGAAGAGAATGGCTTCCATGAAAAAAAGAAAATAAGAGCCCTGGAAAGGCACCTGGAATACAAAACTCGCAAGAACCAGAATCGTGACCACATTAACCACCGAAAGCACCAAATAGGGCAACACTTTTCCTATAATGATATGGTAAGGTTTAAGCGGAGAAACGAGCAGAATTTCCATATTCCCCAGCTCTTTCTCACGGGTAATGGAGATGGAAGTCATGAGGGCTGAAATCAGCATCAGAATCACAGCAATAAGCCCGGGCACAAAAAGGTTTACGCTCCGAAGTTCTGGATTATACATCATCCTTACCTTCGGGTTTAAACCAGCCTGCTGAACACCACTGGTCTCATTCAATTCCTGCACATAATCCCTGATAATATTCGATGTATATGACTGAACCAGATTTGCCAGATTTGGATCAGTCGCATCGGTGATGATTTGAATATCGGCCTTGTTATTTCCGATCAACTTCTCTTTGAAATCAGCCTCAAAAACTACGATCTCTTTGATATTACCTTGTTTGAACAACCCTTCCACCTCTTCATAACTTTCCAGGTAAGCTTGTATTTGAAATGAGGAAGAAGCTTCGAGTTTTTGGGTAAGGGTTCGGGTGACTTCATCTTTCGATAAATCCAAAATTCCTATTTGAGCATTGGTTACTTCATTTCGAATGGCGAATCCAAACAGTACCAGCATGATGATTGGCATCCCAAAAAGTACGGCCAAAGTCCGTTTGTCACGATAAATCTGTTTGAACTCTTTTGTTACAAAGCCCGAAAATGAATTCATCCAACCCCCCTTTCTGCTGATCTGGCTAGCTGAATGAATACATCTTCAATTGATTCAGCATTCATGTTTTCTTTCAACTCTTTCGGGGTACCAATTGCGTCCATTCTTCCATCAACCATGATTGAAATACGGTCACAATATTCAGCTTCGTCCATGTAGTGCGTGGTCACAAATACCGTAATTCCCTGATCTGAAACCTCATAGATTTTCTCCCAAAACTGTCGTCGGGTGACCGGATCCACTCCGCCTGTCGGTTCATCTAAAAAAACGATTTTTGGGTTATGCAGAATGGAAATAGAAAAGGCGAGTTTTTGCTTCCATCCAAGGGGTAAAGAGCGAACTAGTTTTTTACGGACATCACCCAAACCAACAGATTCAATCACTTCATCAATCTTCTTGGCAAGTTCTTTGTCTGGAATGCCGTAAATCCCTCCATAAAACTGAATATTTTCTTCGGAAGTGAGGTCATCGTAGAGCGAAAATTTTTGGCTCATATAACCAATATTCTTTTTGATAGACTCGGCTTCGGTGTACACATCCTTACCTGATACTAAAGCCTTTCCCGAACTTGGTGTGAGTAGTCCGGTGAGCATCCGCATTGCTGTAGTCTTACCAGCTCCGTTGGCTCCTAAAAAACCAAATATCTCGCCCTGTTTTACTTCAAAGGTGATGTTATCTACAGCAGTGAAGTCACCAAAGGTTCGGGTTAAATTTTCGGTTTGTATGGCTAGCTCAGGCATGATTAGCTTCCCCCTGACTATGCATTAACTCCATGAAGCTATCTTCGATATCAGGTTTGATCTTTTCGATATCGATATCCTGTATACCCTGATCAGTTAAATAAGCTTTCAAAGCAGCGGTATCAACAGAATCTCCCTTTTCTGTATAGTGAATGTATTCCCCAAAAGGATGTACTGAATAGGCCTTATCATATCGTTGCAGTGCTTTCAGGAGCTTGTACTTGTTGCTTGCTTTCACTCCCAAAAGGGGTTTTCTGAAAGACTCGACAATTGCATAGGGAGTATCAATTTGCATGATTTCTCCTTCCTGAATTAACGCCACCCGATCACATAAATCTGCTTCATCCATGTAAGGAGTAGAAACGATAATGGTAATCCCTTCCGATTTAAGCATCTTTAGCATTTCCCAGAATTCCTTGCGGGAAACAGCATCAACTCCGGTGGTTGGTTCATCTAACAGCAACAATTCCGGTTTATGAATAAGCGCACAACTCAGCGCCAGCTTCTGCTTCATTCCTCCGGATAGGTCTCCTGCCAGCCTGTTTTTAAACTTTTCCAGCTGACCGTAAATTGGCTTTACCAATTCGTAATTCGCTTCAATAGTCGTTCCAAAAACAGAGGCGAAGAAATTCATATTCTCTTCTACCGTTAAGTCCTGATAAAGCGAAAACTTCCCGGGCATATACCCAAGCTGTGGCCTGATTTTTTTGTAGTCATCAACAACATCCAGTCCTAATACCGTAGCTTTCCCAGCGTCCGGAATCAGCAAGGTGTTTAGGATTCTGAACAAGGTGGTCTTTCCGGCACCATCGGGACCAATCACTCCAAAAAGCTCTCCTTTTTGAACTTCAAAGGAGATTTCTTTGAGTGCTTCCACTTTCCCAAAACCCTTGTAGACTGACGATATGGAAACTACATTATTCAATTTATTTCGTTCTGATATACCTCTTCAATCTCGTTTATGATTCTTTGGATTTTACTATCAATACTTTCATCCCATTCCTTGATATTATGCCTCAGCCAGTGAGAAAAGGACTTATTGTTGTGTGTATCCGGGCAGATCATTCAGGAGATGTTTGCATTAAAAGTTTACTTCGCCGGGCATGCCAATTTTCAATTTCCCATCAGGGTTGGCAACCGCTATCTCAACCGCGTACACCTGGGTAACCCGCTCTTCTTTGGTTTGAATCATGCGCGGCGTGAACTCAGCCTCAGAAGCAATCCACCGAACCTGACCTTTCAGCGATTCATTCTCTTCAGCGTTCTTATCTATAAGCACCTCTACTTCTTGCCCTAAACTAACCGTTGGGAGTTGGGCTCCCGATATATAAACCCGCAAAATCATCTCTTCTAAATTAGCTAGTTCGTACAGTGGTTTGCCGGTTGATACCAACTCGTTCGGCTCAGCATAACTCGAAAGCACCGTTCCGGCTAATGGATTGATAACCTTAGTTTTTTCCAGTTGATCCTGAATTTGAGCAATGCGTGTTTCCATTGTTTCCAGTTCGGCATACACCGATTGCTTCTGCACGTTTACTGATGAAATTTGCTTTTGAAGCACATTCACTTGCCCCTGAGCCTGATCAATTTGCTGCTGTGTAGCTGCATTACTTTGCTTGAGATTGGTGAATCGCTGAAGATCCTTCTTTGCTGTTTGAAGCTGTTCCTGATAAACTTCAGCCTGCGCATCCAGCTTTGATATATTTGTTTGGATCGATTTTACGGTGGCTTGGAGTTCTTGCTTTCTAAGATGAGTTTGAGTAGAATCAATCTGCCCTACTTTTTCTCCAGCATTCAATTTCATGCCCTCTTTCACCATGAAGCTATTTAGGGTACCGGATGCTTCTGCTGAAATAGTGACTTCTTCTGCTTCAAATTGACCGTAAGCATCCGATTTTTGTTCACTCCCACAGCCAATCATGAAAATCAGTAGCCCCAGAAGCAGTGGAAGTTTGAAATAATAGGTTCGTGTATTCATAATCTTGGTTCTATTGTTGATGTCCTTTACTGAATTTCTAATCCCATTGCTGTTCTATAGTCAGCCTGAGCTTGTATCAGTTTTATTCGATTGGTGAAAAGTGAAAGCCGGGCTCTGTTCGCATTAGTAAGTTCAGCTACATATTCCCGGGCCGTAATCACCCCGTTCTCAAGCTGTAAAACACTTTCTGCTACAATCTTTTCTCTGATCTCAATGATTTCTTCATCCCGGATAATCTTCTGTTCTATGGCGGAAATACGCTCACTAATCTTATTTAGAGCTGCTTCCAGCTGAAGGTTAAAGGATGCCTCATTTTGGGTGATAGTCCTTTGCCTGATGGTTAGCAATTCATCCTGCTCGTTGGAATTCAGGAAGTCTATGAAGTTCCAATTCACCCGCAATCCAATCATGTAGTAGTCATGAAAATCATCATTCAGAAAATTGAATCCGGGCCTCCCATAACCGGCCGTCCCAAAAGCAGAAACGCTGGGTAATTTCTTTGTTTGAGCTAATTTCTTTTGCTCCTCAATCGCATTTCTGCTGCTTTCAAACAAAGCAAGTTCAGGGCGGGCAGGTTGAGCAGTTCCCATTTCATACGACGGATTTGGAAGCAATAGCTCTCTATCCTCTCCTATTGTCTCCCCAATAAGTTGACCAAGAACTGCATATCCCGCTTTTACATTTGACGCTATTTCAATGGAATCTTGTTGGGCTTTCAGAAGCTCAGCTTCTAAAATTAACTGCTGACTCTTGAGTAAAACTCCGTTTTCAACTTTCGAGCGAACATCATCAATACGCTCCGTTATATCCTTGGTAAATAACCTTACAGCCTCTTGTTGTTGGTTTGAAAGTAAAATCCCAAAATAAACCTGATCTATTTGCGCTCGAATTTGATGCAGTTCAATCTTGGTTGACTGTATTTCCTGCTCTCCCTTCACTCGTTCTAACTCTTTCTGAATTCCTACAGCCCCGCCGTTAAATATATTCTGATTTACCTGTAGCGCGGCCTCATATTGATCTATACTGATCGCGGAAGGCCCTCCGCCACCCGGTAATCCAAATTCCGTTACTTCTGACTGATAGCTTGCACGGCCGTTTATAGAAATCTGTGGGTAGTTCCTCGTGTTAACAATCCGGACATTCAGATCTGAAATCTGTTGCTGCAGTTCAACATTCTCGGCCATTGGATAGTTAGCCTCAGCTTGTTGGTAACAATACTTCAGCGTTATAGAGTCTGCAGGAGCTGCCTGATAATTGACCGAAAATAGAAGTAAAGCTGTGATTAGCGCATTCATGACCTTTTATAGTTTATGGCGTTTAAAATGAAGTCGGTGAGAAACTCTTTTCGATTCTTTAGAAATCCCAGATAGTCCTCTTCTTCCAAATCAAAAACTGTTGTGACCATCACTTGGGCAATAAATGGAAACAGAATCAGCCCCACTATACTGATGAGCAGTTGACGAGGATCAATGGGATCCATATTTCCCTCTTCTATCTCTTTCTTAATCTGAACTCCAAAACTAGCCGGTGGATGGATATCATTTTCACTCATGAAATTCCGTAACTCCTTTGGATGGTTATTCATCTCCTGAATCACAAATTGCACTAGGGTAGGATTATCCTGTAGGAACTCATAATAAGCATCGATAAGCTTTGGCAACTTCTGATCCAGTTTATCATCAGATCCCAGAACCTTAAAAATGCTCGGAAAAAACCGCATCATTTCTTTCTGAAATACTTCCCGGAAAAGCTGATCCTTACTTCGAAAGTAGTAATGCAGCATCGACTTGTTGATGTTGGCCTCATCTGCTATTTCCTGCATCCTTGCACCCGCATAGCCATCCCGTTGAAATACTCTTGCTGCCGCTTCGAAAATTTGATCTTCCGTTGCCTTCTGTTTGTCTGTCATAATTTGATCTGTTTGATTCTGAGAACAAATTATAAAAGCTAACCATTTGATTCAACCATTTGGTTAAACTTTATAGTTGGCAAATTCTATGACATACCTATCTCATACAAAACAATGGGATAGAGTAGATTATATCAGATTAGTTATTCCGGTTTCTGAGTAACAAAATTTAAGAGGAGCCTGAAAGAAGCGCGTCAATTACTTTCATATTTGCAACTGCATCCTCTATAGGAGTCGGTACCGGGGTGTCATTTAGAATAGCTTTGGAGAAAGCGTCCCCTTGCAGCGTATATTGGTTGGCCTGAGTGTCTTCCTGCTTAATGATTTCTCCATTCTTTTTAAGCGTTACCTCGGAGTTGTCTTCAAGTGGATTGAAAGGAATTTCCATTCTGATTAATCCTTCTGTTCCAAATACGGTAAGCTGTTGCTCAGGACTTGCCTGCGTTGAACAAGTAAATGTTGCTGTTCCGCTGGGGAATTTTAAGATTCCTGAAGTCAAAACATCTACCCCAAAATCCGGATCCAGTTTAACTTCGCCCATTACATCGACGGGCTCTTCTTCAAACAAATATCGGGACGCAGAAATATTATAGCAGCCAATATCCATCAAGCCTCCACCGCCGACATCAGCTTTATTCCTAATATTGTCCGGATCATCATTGTAATAAGTAAATATGGAATGAATGGTTTGAATCTTTCCTATTTCCCCGTTTTTAATCCATGTTTTGACCAGTTCCCATTGCGGATGAAACCGGTACATAAAGGCTTCCATTACTTTAAGATCAGGGTACTTCTTAGTGGCCTGAAGTAATTCCTGTGCTTCTTTAGCATCCATAGCAATCGGCTTCTCACAAAGAACATGTTTGCCTGCCTCCAAAGCTTTCAAAGTCAATGGCACATGCAGATGATTAGGTAAGGGATTATAAATAGCATCGATTTCTTCATCCGCTAATAATTCTTCATAAGAGCCATAATACTTAGAGATACCAAGCTTATCAGCTGCCTCTTTAGCCTTAACCTCACTTCTTGAAGCTATCCCTTCTACGCTCGAAAATGTCCCTTTCTGCATAGCAGGAATCACATGTTTAATCCCAATATTAGCTGTGCTCAATACGCCCCAATTCACCTTTTTCATCTGCCTAATTCTTTGTTATTCCGAGTTGTACTTACAGTAAAAACTTTTCTATTTAACTTCACAAAATATTCACATTAAAAGGATAGTTTAATTTCAACGAATAAAACAGGTCGGAGGCCAAAAGTATGGCACCGCAAATTTCAAATACATATATCACTATGAGAACATTATTTTCTTTACTGGCTATTTTTGCTCTTGCTTTCACCAACCTGGCACAAGCTCAGGATAAGGTCGAAATCACCATCGAAGGTAACGACCGAATGCAATTTAACATGGATGAAATCAAAGTAGAGGCTGGCCAAACAGTCGTATTAACTTTAAAGCACGTTGGGAAATTACCAGCTGCTGCTATGGGACATAACTGGGTACTTCTAACGGAAGGCACAGACATTCAAAAATTTGGTGCTGCTGCTGCCAAATTCAAAGATAACGGATATGTTCCTGAAGGCTCAGATCAGGTTATTGCTACTACTGAATTAATTGGTGGTGGTCAGGAAACAACTATAGAGTTTACTGCACCTGAAGCCGGAACTTACGATTTCATTTGTAGCTTTCCAGGACACTATGCCCTAATGAAAGGTAAATTTATCGTAGAGTAAGTTTCGCTAACTGCTTATTCTATTTAAAGCCCCGGATATCGATCCATATTCGGGGCTATTTTTTTACCCCAACTTTTCGATAGCCTTCTTAATTGTGTCTTCGCCTTGAAGAAGTTCTAAGCTCTTCCTAAAAGTAGCCTTCTCTTCCATGATTTCAGTAATCACAGAAGCTACATCCGAACGGGTAATGGTTTCATCCTGAATAGGATCAATTCTTTCCTGTAGTATTACTTGTGAATTTCCTTCCTTATTTGTTAGCCGACCGGGCATCAGTACTGTATAATTCAGGTCTGTATTTCGGAGGTACTCATCTGCTTTGGCTTTAGCCTCATAATAATGTTCCATAGGCTTGGACCATGTATTTTCATCTCGATTGGCTTTCAGGGCACTAACCATTATAAACCGATCTGCTCCCGACTTCTTAGTTTCATCTATTGCCTTGATTGCACCATCCCGATCTATCACTTTTGTTTGTGATTTTGGGGTATTCCCTCCGGAACCTGCTGTAAATACGACGGCATCCACACCTTCAAAAGCATGGCTAATGTCTTCTTCCAGATCAGCTAAAACCGTATCAATTCCATTCTTTTCAAACTGATCGATTTGCTCTTTCTTGCGAATCATCGCCTTGGGCTGATGACCCTTTTCTTTAAGCTGATGAACTAATTTTTTTCCAATTTGTCCATTAGCACCAATTACCAATACATTCATTTTTTTCTTATTTGATTTAACTTCAGTAAAGAAAAAAAGATCTAAGTCAGTAATCGTTCAGCTTGTAGATTAAGGCTATTCTATGCCCTTTCCTGTAGCGGCCCAGTAAATTCCGCCATAGATATGTTCCAGAAACATATTATCCGAGTAGGTTTGAGGCATGTGACCAAAAGCGGTATAAAAAGATCGCCCTCCATCAAACTCATGATACCAAGCCACCGGATGGAAGTCACCCATTCCTTCCGTCTTCTTATCTCCCCAAGCTGGCTGCACCTCATAGTAAGATTCGTCTATTGTCATGAGGTAATTCAAGCCCTCTACCTTCTCTTCCCCGAATTCATAGAGCTCGTCGGTCCATAGGTAAGACTCAGGCATCCGCTCCATCCCGGGAAAACTGGAATCTAAGACCGTTACTCTTGTTGTTTGGTTAGCGGGATGAATTTCAAACATCCGCCCCACCAGCTGTGTATACCACTCCCACTCATATTCGGTATCAGAGGCCGCATGAATTCCTACAAATCCTTTCCCGGATTGAATAAACTCTTCCATCGCCTTTTGTTGCTCCTCATTCAGAATATCACCGGTAGTGCTCAGAAAAATAATTACATCATACTGTTTAAGGTTTTCACTACTAATTCGGTTGGCTTGTTCTTGCCAGTCAACCTGAAATTGATGACGGTCTGCGAGTTTCCGTATCCCATCTACTCCTTCATTAATAGATTCATGATGCCACCCTGCTGTTTTCGTAAACAATAATGCTTTGAATTGAGGTTGTGCACTAACCATTGTAGGTACAGCAATTGCAATGAGTAAAAAAGAGAGGGTTAATTTTCGCATGACTCCGATTTTGATATAAGTTTGATAGAGTGTAGGTAAAAAATTGGTTTTTATCTGCTCAAATTGTTAATTCAATCACGTTGTGATTTTACTCATCCACTTACGTTCGAAAACTTAGCCTATTGTAATGAAATATTTCTGCCTTTCGCTGTTGTTCCTTTTTTCAGTTAACCAGTTAATAGCCCAGAACGCCCCTGTTGATACCTCTAAATATCTTCCACTCACTACTTTTTCTACTCAGGAGGATCATGCGAACATGATGAAACAGCTTGGGATCAGTGAATTAAGACACGGCCCAAGCGGAAACCCTTCCGCTCCCAATGCGGCTAATTATGACGAAGCTAAGGCAAACCCCTGCCCTGAACTTCCGGCACTCATGATCACAGAAGATGGCAAACAAGTAACAAACTCTTCAATGTGGTGGAATCAACGCAGACCGGAATTGATCGAAAGTTTCGATCGTGAAGTTTATGGTCGTATTCCGGACAACGTACCCAAAGTAAACTGGGAAGTCGAAATTACAGATAATGAATGGGTTGGGCGAATTCCTGTGGTGGCCAAAAAAGTAACCGGATTTGTAGATAACAGTAACTATCCACTCATTGATGTGGAAATCGAGATGATGGTTGTAGTTCCAACACATGTGGAAGGCCCGGTTCCTGTTTTGATGATGTTTGGTCAACCGGAATTTCCGGCTCCGGCTCAACCGAATAAAGATGACCTCGAGCAAATCAATGATTCTTTTAAGGACATGATGATTAAAAATGATCCTGAAATGAAGAAGATGTTTGAAAAGTATCCGGCCTATCAACCTATACAAGCAGGACAAAGCGGTCCAAATTGGTTCGCCCCTACTGTTAATGGAGATTCCCCACGAACTGAACAATTGTTAGCGGCCGGATGGGGTTATGCGACAATAAGTCCTTCCAGCATTCAAGCTGATAACGGTGCCGGGTTAACACGGGGAATCATTGGCTTGACAAACAAAGGTCAGCCCCGCACTCCCGAACAATGGGGATCTTTAAGAGCATGGGCCTGGGGCGCTGCTCGCGGACTCGATTACCTGGAAACAGACACACTGGTGGATGCTTCAAAAGTTGGCATCGAAGGTGTATCCAGATACGGAAAAGCAGCATTGGTTACTCTTGCCTTTGAGGAACGCTTCGCAGTAGGATTGATTGGTTCTTCTGGTAAAGGAGGTGCTACCCTGCATCGTCGTGTGTTTGGTGAAGCAGTTGAAAGTATTACAGGATCAGGTGAATATCACTGGATGGCCGGTAACTACCTCAAGTACGGAACAGAGGAATCTGATTTTGGAAAGAAAACCGGATGTGATCTGCCCGTTGATTCTCATCAGCTTATAGCTCTTGCTGCTCCAAGACTCACTTTTATAAGCTATGGAATACCTGAACAAGGCGATGCATTATGGCTTGATCAAACAGGAAGTTATATGGCAACGATCGCTGCACAACCTGCTTTCACCTTATTGGGAGCCGAAGGACTTGGTAAGTCCAATGACTATATGAATGAAGATATGCCGGAGCCACAAACTGAATTAATGGATGGCGAGCTTGCCTGGCGCCAACATATCGGAGGCCATACTGATGCTCCTAATTTCCAACATTTTATTCCATGGGCTAGCAAAAAATTGGGTTATGAAATGAAAGCAAGAGGCTGGGGTAATTAACAAATCTGTTCTAAAAGCTAGTTCTAGATCAACTCAAATAAGTTTTTTAATAAAAAATAATTCACTATGAAGAAGGTATTAGTTACTACAGGCGGCGGAGACTGCCCCGGATTAAACGCGGTTATCAGAGCTATTGTAAAGCGTGCAGGAAGAACTCAAGATTGGGAAGTTTATGGAAGTAAAGAAGCCTTCAATGGTGTTTTACGAACTCCAAAAGAGATTATAAAGCTAGATAACGAACGTGTGGCCGGTATTCATGCCAAAGGTGGCACCATCCTTCAAACCACAAATAAGGGCGGACCTTTTAGCTGGCCGGTTGAAAAAAGCGACGGCTCCTGGACCACTGAAGATCGCTCTGATGAAATGATCTCCTATCTAAAGGATGAAGGATTTGAAGTAGTCATAAACATCGGCGGTGACGGTTCTCAGAGAATCAGCCAGGCTCTGCATGAAAAAGGACTGAATGTAATTGGTGTTCCTAAAACAATTGACAATGACCTGGCCTGTACCGACTACACCTTTGGTTTCCAGACTGCCGTAGATATTGCTACTGATGCCGTTGATAAATTGGTTACCACAGCCGAAAGTCACCACCGGCTTATGATACTTGAAGTAATGGGACGCAACGCCGGCTGGATTGCCCTGCATGCAGCTTTAGGCGGCGGAGCAGAAGTTTGCCTTATCCCTGAAATCCCCTACGATATCGATAAAGTACTCGAGAAATTACACGACCGCTACAGTGCAGGCGGCAAAGGTTTTGCCATTATAGTGATTGCGGAAGGAGCCAAACCAAAAGAAGGAACCACTGTTTCGCGGGAGAGTGAAGAAGTGGGCTATAAAAATGTTCGGTTTGGCGGTGTAGCCTATCAACTTTCGGCTCAGCTCAAAGATGCCGGTTTTAAACATGATATACGTGAAATGGTGCTTGGTCACTTACAGCGTGGTGGTACTCCAATCGCCTTCGACCGGGTATTAGCTACTCAGTTTGGCGCGAAGGCCATGGAAATGGTTATTCAGGGGAAATACGGGGAAATGGTTGCCTTCCAGGATCATGATATAGTTTCAGTCCCATTATCAGAAGCGACCAAGGGACAAAACCTTGTCGACCCCAATAGTTTTTTGGTTCAAGCAGCTAAAGGGGTTGGTATTTCTTTTGGGGATTGATGTTGATCAAGTGAGGTAAGTTGATGTTCGTACTTTGATACTAAATCTGATTTCTTCATTTTATCCTCAATATTTTTAGAATAACATCCATCTAACGTGCATACAAAGCATGGATAACC
The DNA here is from genome assembly GCA_002694685.1 of Balneola sp. Classification (NCBI taxonomy): domain Bacteria; kingdom Pseudomonadati; phylum Balneolota; class Balneolia; order Balneolales; family Balneolaceae; genus Balneola; species Balneola sp. Next base: position 770,356 of record NZMW01000004.1, on the reverse strand, counting down.
TCATCAGCACTGGCGATATGCCGATGTTGTGCTTCATTATCAGATACAACTAACTAATGATTAAATTCTTTAGAACCATTCGTAAGAACCTCATTGCTGATAGCAAAGTTGGTAAGTATGCCCTGTATGCTGTGGGTGAGATACTCCTCGTTGTGATCGGTATCATCATCGCTGTACAAATCGGTAACTGGAACCAGAGTGTTCAAGATAAAGAACTGCTTCGAATTTCTTTGGAAAACCTTCGCGAAGACCTTGAAATACAAAAGGAGATCATAGATGGGCAATTAGCCAATGAATCCGAAATGATTGCCAAGGCAGATAGTATTTTAATGTTTATGCAAGAACCAATTCCCTCTCCTTCGGATATAGCACCTTTATTATTTGAACTTACAACTCGTCGTACCTTTATTGCAAATAAAGGTACCTTCAACAATCTGGAATCAACCGGTAATATTGTACTCATTAAAGACAAAGAGCTTAAAAATGAACTCATTAGATACTATCAACAGCTGGATTATCTTACGGCAGTAATCACAAACAACAATCTATTTCTAATCGACAGTATTTATGGTGTTTTCGTGTCAAATAATGGAATGAAATTTGGACAAAACCCAGATGGTAGTATTCAGCAGGATTATTCAATTAATCCTGAACTTCGATTTACGATCAATAGCCAATTATCAGGTCGTAAGGAGTTTTCAGAAGCTATTAAGGATATTACCGAATTACAGTTAGAATCAACCGTTGAAATGATCAATCTGATCAATGAAAAACTCGGTGATAGACCTCGGATAGCTACAACCTTATCAATAAAAGATGATTAAATTCTTTAGAAAAATAACGAAAGCACAACAATGGCTATAAGTAATTGCTTGTTCTCGCCTACTTCTGAAAATCCTTGCAGATTTTCAGTTTAGTGTGTACTTGCAAAGTTAAGTGCTAAACCACGCAACTACTCATAGCCGGAGACGTTACCCCACCCTAAATTTCAGCTCATCAATCTTTGAAAGAATTTCATCCCGGTTCATTTCGCGATAGCGCTCGGGGAGAAGTTCTTTAGATGTACATTCGATCACCGCGCTTAATGTCTGAAGCTCAACTTCTTCCGGATAAGTAGGTGGAATGAAATCAGCCAATGCGGCGTCCAGAATTTCGGGAGTGACTTTCTTGCGACCTGCTGCCGCTGCTCGGAATTTTGCTCTTGTTAATGCCGCTTCCATATCAGCTCCTGAAAACGTTTTAAAGCCCTCTTCGATAACGGCCGGTATATATTCCTCCGTCATTTGTAGTCCGGTTTTCTTCTTCATGACATTAAAAAGCTCTATTCGTTCCTCATTGGTATGAGGAGGGAATAGCGCCAAATGCTCCTCTGCCCTACCCTGCCGCTTTAAATCGATAGGCATAAGGTCAGGTCGAGCTGTCATCAAGAACCATACAATTCGACCACGGTTAGACGTATCACTCATAAATGTGGCGATCTGAGAAAATACCCGACTGGAAACTCCACTGTCTCCGCTGGCATCACGGTCTCCTAAATAAGCATCCGCTTCATCAATCATAACCGCAACCGGCGACATCGCTTTAAGCAGCGACAAAATCTTTTCGAGATTTCCTTCCGTAACTCCCTGCCATTGGCTTCGGAAGTTCTTCAATTTCACCATGGGAATACCCACTTCACTGGCAAAACAAGTAACGAGAAAAGTCTTACCGGTTCCTACCGGACCACAAACCAGATACCCCATCGGCATTACGTCTTGCCTACCAGCTTTAAGTGCCTTCACAGCTTGTCTTAGATGGTTTTTCACATGTTTATGACCGGCTACATTATCCAGGGAATATTCGGTTTCTACGAACTCAAGCAAGCCATAAGCTTCCGCCTCAATAAGTTCTTTCTTAGTTTCTGAAAGTCCTTCGAAAGTGATTTTCTCTTCATTCTCACGAGCATTCGAAAGCACACTTCGGATATTTACGAAGTTCAAACCCGCCGTTTGCTGAGCAATGATATCAGCCTTTACCGCAGAAATCTTTTTCCATTCATCATCTTTGGTTTCGTATTCAATAAATGCTTTTCGCTCCTCTTCCCCCGGAATACTAATTTTGATATCGGTTGTGTAAGGATTCTGAACAATAGTCTTATTAAGATCAGCAAGATTTTCGGTGATCATCACCGTGGTAAAGTCCGAAGCCAGAAACATCGGATCATGCGCCCAGCGCGATAAATACACCATGGCCGTACGATCTTCATTTCCTGTAGAGGCTGCATCGCTCATCGGGATAATGGTCTCCGCGTAGTCAATAATGAGAGCCACGCTTTTCTTTTGATCGAGTCTAAGGCGGAAATACTGCTCCAATAAAGACATTACCCGCACCGGATCTTTCGGCATTTTCTTGGCAAAATCAGTGCCCACCAAACTATCCCGGCCAGCTATCGCCTGATTAAAATCAGCTTGCGATTCTTTATCCCTAAAATAGATGCCCGAAGCACGATCATAGAAAATCACAAAATCACGGGCTCCAAAAAATTCATCTGATAGAAATGATTTCAGGCGGTGAAACTCAGTCCCTTTATCTGTTTTGAGGGAAACCAAATCATGCACATTACCATGCAAAATAAATTGATTGATGGTTCTGCTTAGATATTTTCTAGCAAATTCCTGAGACCATTTCGGATAGTGATCAAACATGTCTTATAAGTTTCAAAGTGAAGGAGTGAAAAAGTGACAGAGTTACAAAGTGAAGATAACTCTGTCACTTTTTCACTCGACAACTTTGCTACTTTTTCACTCAATTAAAATAAGCTTTACCGTTTCAATGCGGCTTGGTGTGGCTTTACTGATAATAAATTTTTTACTCTCAATCACCACTTCCTCATTTACTTTTGGAATCCGCCCTAAATGATTAATTATGAATCCCGCTACGGTATCATATTCAGAAGGTTCCAGTGGGAGTTCAATTTCACTAAATTTATCAATTAGCTCCTGAATCTCGACATTCCCGCTAACCACATACGTATTCTCAGAGAGCTTCTTCATGATCTCATCTTCCACATCGTATTCGTCCTGAATATCTCCAACTACTTCTTCCAGCAAATCTTCGATAGTCACCATACCGGCCGTTCCTCCGTATTCATCCAAAACAATAGCTACAGACATGTTAGACTGACGAAATTCCGTCAATAAGCCCTTGGATTTTTTACTGGAAGGAACCAGTTTTACAGGGCGAATAATCTCATTTAAAGACTTGGGTACATGGAAAAAATCATGAGCAAACACGACGCCAATTACATCGTCAATTGACTCGCGATATACCGGGAGCTTTGAATGCCCTGACTGAATAAAAATGTTAAGCACCTCATCTATTGCCGTATCCTTTTCCACGGCTTCAATTTCAATACGGGGAATCATCGAATCCTTCACTCTCTTATTGGATAGCTCCAAAACGTTATGTAGGATCTCTGAATCGTCTTCGTCAATATCTTCACTCCCCCCGCCATCGCGAAGCTCTTTAAAGATCATTTCCACATCCTGACGTCGATAATAGCTTTCTACAACCTCAGCATCTTTAACCAACCACTTAATTAATATATTTGAAGATCCTTTCGAGATTTCAATCAATGGCCTGAATATGTAGTAGGCAAATCGAAGCGGTATAGATATCACTGAAATCATATTATCAGCGAGCGCTCTGAAAATGGCTTTGGGCAAAATCTCGCCGAACAACATAATAACAACCGATGCTATGATGGTCTGTATCAGCAAAACCTCTAGTTCTGAGGGAATGAACCCAAACCAGGCTTCCGAATAAACTTGTACAGGTTCAACTAAAAAAATAGCCATGAACGTAGCATAGAGCACGTTTACGATATTATTTCCCACTAAGGTGGTAGTCAGAAAAGTTTCCGGCTTTCTGGTAAAAAACTCTATGGAATTGGAAAGGAAATTATTCTTTCTGGAAGCTACTTCAAGCTTAAGTTTATTAGCTGTAACAAAAGCTATTTCTGACCCTGAAAAGAACCCACTTAATAGAATTGTTAAGGTGATGAGGCCTAGTTCAAACATTCCTTCATCCCCGTGATATTAAGTGACAGTAAAAATAAAGATGTGCTACCCGATGGAGGTTCGTCTTTCATTCAACAAATATTAGTTTCTATTTACCGGAGAAGTTAGCTTTTCTTTTTTCAAGAAATGCGCTGGTTCCTTCTTTAAAATCAGCAGTACCGCACAATTCTCCAAAAAGTTTTGCTTCTTCCTCATAACCGGATCCTGAACCAGCCTCTTTAACAGCAAGCAGTGCATTTTTAATAGCTACCGGCCCTTGCTTCATGATCTTACTCAGCATGGATTTGGCTTCATCAACAGGAGAATGCTCCGTTACCTGATTAATCAGTCCAATTTCATATGCTTCGTCTGCCTTAACCTGTCGGCCCGTCATTATAAGCTCCAGAGCTTTACCACGACCTACAAGCTGTGTGAGTCTCTGTGTTCCCCCATAGCCAGGAATCAATCCTAAACTAACTTCCGGCAAGCCAAAAGCTGCTTTATCAAAAGCAATACGGAGATGGCAGGCCATAGCCAATTCACATCCCCCTCCTAAAGCATAACCATTAACGGCTGCTATAACAGGAATGGTGAGATCCTCAATTTTTTGAAATACGGACTGTCCTTTTTGGGAAGCTTTTTGTCCGGAAACAGGATCAAGTGAACTCAACTCTTTAATATCGGCTCCGGCTACAAATCCTTTTTCTCCAGCGCCGGTAATTATTAAAGACTTTATTTTGAAATTTTCCTTGATCGCGTCTACCGCTTCTGCAAGCTCTTCTAAAACCAAATTGTTAAGAGCATTCAGTTTATCCGGGCGATTAATGGTAAGCGTGCAAATTCCTGTTTCATCAACATCTAAAAGAAGCGTTTCGTAAGTCGAATCCATAGTTTATTCTTTGACTTTTTTAGCAGGTTTAATTTCCGTTTCCACTTCACCGGTCAGGTCATCCAAAATCGAATCAAAATCCAGATCTTTTTCCCATTCGGTTGTGTACTCAGGTAAAATATCCTGATCTAAGTCGTCAATCAATTGTGAAGTTTCTTCTACTTCAGTGAGTAAGTTATCCAGCTGGAAACCAATTTCTTCCGGGTTGCTCATGGTCATAGACTGCTCATAGATGTACCTGACCGCATCTTCGATGGTTTCAAGATGTGTTTCACAAACCAGATATTTCTCTTTTGCTACATTAAACTTCTTGAGTCGCTTTTGCATGATGGCAACGCGACGTGCTTTTGTGCGTTTCAGCTTCTCTGAATCCAGTGTTTTAATTTCTTCAATCTGACGCACCACTTCCTCTTTCAGGTTGCTTTCCAGTGACGTATTCAGATAAACTTCATAGCGTTTAATTAAATCAAGAAGGGTCAGGTAATTACCCAGGAGCTCATCAATTTTCTTCCCGATGTTGTCTAATAATCCCTGTGAGCTGTACGGAAGCTTCTCGAAGTTTTCCTGAACAAGTTTGGCTAGATGCTTAAGGACCAAGAATCGCTTTTGAGATTTGGTATCCAATGACTGAAACAGCTCTTTCTCGTTATTAGCAGCATGGCGTTCCTTGATTTTCTTAAGCTCCAGTTTTTTGCGGAAACGGGGCAATTTTGGAACTATACCGAGGTACATCAGCTCGAGACCGAATACCGATGTTAAAAGTAAACTGGAGACATCTCCTAACCCTGACATGAAAAAGGCCGTCAATGTAGAAACCAGAAGAACACCTAAATTAATAGGGTTCATAAAAGCTTCGCGGGTATAGTTGATGTTTAGCTCGTCATTACTCATTTGTTGGGCTCTGATGAATTATCGGTGCTTTTGGAGTCAGCGCTGTCGGAAGGTGACTTTTTGTTACCAATGGTTTTCTCTGTACGAATTTCATCGGCATGTTTCTCAATCTCATTATATAACATACCCATTTCAGCTTTCACCTGCTTTAGGGTCTGTTTAGCCTTCTGCTTTTTGAGTTCTTCATCCAGCTCTTCCTGCTTCACTTTATTGCTGATTTCAGAATCGTCGTCATCAAGACTGTCCATAGCAACATCAAGGCGGGCTTCCACGTGAGTAACTTTATCACGGACTTTACCCAAGAACTCATCAACCGACTCAAGCAGGTTATCAGAGTTCATATTCTCAACTGCTTTCGCAATTTTACCTTTCTGCTCCGTTCTTTTAAGACGTTCCTTTGCCTCTTTAATACGCCGATAATGCTCTTTGTATTCTTCTTTCAGGCGTTCGCGTTCTTGTTCACTTTTGCTGCTCATGGCTATGTCCTATGAACTGCTTTTTTCTTTATTGCCAACCGTCTTAGAGCTGTCTTTCTCTTTTGCTGGTTCTTCCTCGTCAATATTGATAGAACCACTTTTATCGCCCATTTCCATCTTGAACTGCTCTACCAAAGACTTCGCTCTGATTTTCTCAGCATTTGCCTCAATTTCCATGGTTTCCGTATCAATGCTGTCTAAAGCAATTTCCATACGGGCTTCATTCTTGGCAGACTGCTCGTTGATACGATTAATCATTTCGTCATGGGTTTGATCAATACCGCCCACTTCGAATTGTTCCAGCGTATCCGCAATTTTAGCTTGCCATTCTGAGCGCTCGCTTGCACGAAGAGCTTCTTTAGCTTCCTGGATCTTGCGATCTTTTTCGCGCATAAATACTTTTTTCACCTTAATCGCTTTCTCGTATGCTCTATCTGCAAACTGAAGCTGATCTTTGGTGTGTGCGTAATTCTCCTTGGCTTTTTCAAGCTGAAGAGCGTATCCCTCTGCGATATCATCACGGTCGGCCTGAATGGCTGACTTAACCTTAGCTGTTAAATCCTGTATCGCTTTTTCATTGCGATTCATCTCCTTTTGGAGCATCAACAGATTAGCTTTTACCGTCGCAATGTTTTCATTCATTTGAGGAATTTGATCGTTCAAATCCCGAATGTTTTGCTCAAGAATGAGTTTTGGATCTTCCATTGAGCTTATCAAACCACCGAACATAGATTTTATAGCACGGATAAATCGTTGAAACATAATACTTTCCTTTATTTTAAATGCCCTGTTTAAACTACCAACTAAATTAACCGATTATTAGTGTATTTCAAGCAACTTAAAGCTCAAATGCTCTGCTGCCTTTTTTGTCAATTGTATGACTCACCAAATGCACTGCCTCGGGTTTAGTGTTCGCAATAGTAACTGCCCCGAATAATTGATCGCTTGCAGCCTCTATTGCTGATGGCTTGTTCGTATAACCAGCCAAAATTGTTTCACCTTTAGTGATTTTATCACCAATTTTCTTTTTGAGGATAATTCCTGCCTGCGGATCTACATCATCTTCTTTGGTTTTTCGTCCAGCTCCCATTTCTACAGATGCCATCCCAATTTCAAAGGAATCCATCTCAGATACGTAACCGTCTTTGTCAGACTTAATCTCAAACTCATATTTAGCTATTGGATAATTTTCGGGTGATTTAATCATTTCCACATCACCACCTTGCTCTTCTACAATATCCAGCCATTTCTGAAAGGCCGCACCGCTTTCAATTTGTTTTTTGCTGATTTCAATACCTTCTGAAACATCTTTTGCTTTTCCGCCCAGATAAATCATCGTCCCTGACAACAGGTGGGTTATCTCCATAATGTCATCTGGACCGTCCCCATGCATGGCATCAATGCACTCTTCCACTTCCAGCCAATTACCAATTTTATATCCCAGTGGCTGATTCATGTTCGTAATGTAGGCGATGGTCTCTTTCTCAAACTGAGTTCCAATCCCTACTAAAGCTTCCCCAAGTTTAATGGCATCTTCTGTTGTTTTCATGAAGGCGCCGGAGCCTGCCTTCACGTCCAGAACCAAAGCATCAATTCCTTCAGCAAGCTTCTTACTCATGATACTTCCGGCAATAAGCGGAATAGATTCTACCGTGGCTGTAACATCCCGAAGAGCATACAAGCGTTTATCGGCTGGGGCTATTTCTTTGGTCTGACCAGCCAGTACCAAGTCATGTTTCCCAATAATTTCTTTATATCTGGCCAAATCCATATCCACATTAAAACCTGGGATGGATTCCAGTTTATCAAGCGTCCCACCCGTATGTCCTAAGCCTCGTCCTGAAATCATTGGGACCGGAACACCGGCTGAAGCAACAACAGGAGCTAAAATGAGCGAGAGTTTATCTCCCACTCCCCCGGTTGAGTGCTTATCTACTTTCTTACCTTTTACATGGGATAAGTCAACAATTTCACCGGAATGGAGCATAGCTTCTGTAAAAGCTGCCGATTCCTCATCATTCATCCCGTTCAGAAAAGCCGCCATTAAAAAGGCACTGATCTGGTAATCAGGGATTTCATCAGCGGTGTACAAGTTAATGAGATGCTGAATTTCTTCTTTCTCCAGCGTTTTCCCGTCTCGCTTTTTGCGTATAAGTGATACTATATTGTATTTTGTGTCCATGGTTCAAGTATAGACACTATAAAACTTTATTTCTCATTTCAAACAGGACTTTTTGATATACGTTGCAGCTGACCAAAATCTGTATAAAATTGAGGAACTCATTCCTTCAGAATGTAAACTCTCAACTCATAATCTTTCAGAAGGGATTCCTGATCTAAATCAAGCCGATGCCTTAATTGTTCGAACCGTTTCCCATCTGAATGAAGACACTTTCCCAAGCCCGCCCAATCAATTAAAGTTTATAGGTACGGCTTCTTCCGGCACCGATCATCTGGATAATGAGTACCTGGAAGGCAAAGGTATTACCCTGGCCAGTTCCAATGGGTGTAACGCCAGAACGGTTGCTGAATATGTGATGACCTCACTTTTGCTCTGGAAAGAAAAACATCAACCGAATACGCCTTTTGGTAAAGTTGGGGTGATTGGAGTTGGCAAAGCTGGTTCTGCAGTATCAGAGCTCTTGCAAGATTTCGGCATTGAATGCATTGAGTATGACCCTCCCCGTGAAGAAAGAGAGGCTGAATTTACATCTGCTTCTCTTAATGAAGTACTAGGAGCTGAGATTCTTACATTTCACGTACCATTCAATAAAAAAGGCAAGTACTCTACATTCCACTGGCTGAATGAGGAGAAACTATCAAACCGATCATATAAACTAGTTATCAATGCTGCGCGGGGTGGTGTGATTAACGAAATAGCTTTAATGAAAGCGTATGTGGAAGGCAGGGTCAAAAACTACGTGCTGGATGTTTGGGAAGGTGAGCCTGATTTCAATACAGAAGTGGCTAAACACGCATTTATAGCAACCCCTCATATTGCCGGCTATTCTGAACAAGCCAAAGTTAATGCTACTAAAATGATCTGTGATCAGATGGCTGACTTTTTTGAATTATCCTCCGGCTCCCTGAACTATCAAATACCTCCCCGGACTGAAGATTTGGCCCATATACAGTATGATCTCACCAAAATCATAACCCGCCTCCATCCTATCTTAGGATATGACAAGGCACTTAGAGATTTAATTGGCCGACCGGACAGAAAAGTCCTGTTTCGCAATCTTCGGAATGAATGGCCCTATCGGTTTGAATATAGTTCTCTAAGAATACGACAAGGATTATTGGATGAGTTTCCTGAATTGAAAAAAATTGGTATTCAGGGTTTTTAACCTTTGCTGCAGCTTTGAAGTGCTTTCCTTATCTATTTCCGATCAATCTATAAGCCTATCTGGTATGTGTTTACTCTTTTTGGCTTAAAAGCCTTGAAATACTTTTTGGTCAAGATCATAAACCAGCAAAGGTATTCAGACCTGCAGCTGCCCCTGATGACCGTTTTGTCATCCTTGCGAAAAGTCTTACCTGAGTTACTATAAGCAGTAGCAAAATTTCCAATTTTTTTGCATAATCAGGTTAGGCATTTCATTCTAACCTTCACTCCTGCATATGAATAAGCTTATCTCAACCCTATTGCTGGCTGGCTTACTTGTGGGGTTTTCCGGGTGCAAGACCTGGCATACTCTTGAGTTTGATACCGAATCCCAGCCCATTCAATTTGGTCCGCATCATACAACTGCAGGAGCTGATACGCTGGGTATTATTTCCGGTTATTATAAGCAACATTCTGAGGATGCCATCTATTCTGAGTCTGACAACGCCAGCTTGAGCGTAACGATGGGTGGAGATGAATATCTCGAAGAAAACCTAAGTGCCACTATCTACAAGTCGCTTGATGACCACCCTGATCACTTTATTGCAGATGGATTAGTTGAGGTGAAAGTTGAAAGAGGGGTCACATTTTGGGCTTTTCTGAGAACTATGATTGCCGGAGCCATCACGGGCGGGGAATCGGAAGGTGGAGAATATTCTACCGAAAAAATTCACTATACCGGCGTAGTTTATACCATCAACAAAGAAAGTAAAGAAAGTACGGAGGACAATGATGATGACTAGTCGCATGCATTTCGTGCTTTTGATACTCTTGATGCCAACACTCGTTTTTTTGAACGGATGTTCCGTAGGCGCTACCGTTGCTGTTACTGCCAAAGAAGTCGATCACCCGGTTTCATATACACACAGCTTCTATAACTCAAATGACGAACTTGTGGTTTCCGGTAGTTATGAAGAACTCAAAGACTTCAGCTTCACTTTCACTAAATGGGGAGTTTCTTCCTGGATAGAAATCCGAAACAGCGAAGACATTTCTAATCGGCTCAATAAAATCATTGAAAAAGAAAATGGCGATGCCATCACCAACCTGAAAATCTCTATTAATAATCCGTCCGGGAAAAATGGGCTTCTATGGTTTTCAAAGGTGATTACGATTTCAGCCTCTGCCTTATTTACTTTTTTAGCCATTTCAGATTCAGATCACCGTCCTGAATTTACCGCCATTGCCGCCGGGTCAACACTGGCCGCTCTCTTTACTCCTGCCGCAGTGGATATTAAAGTTGAAGGTACGGTGGTTAAACGCACAAACTGATCTGGCTATTCCTTGCAGGCAATATATTTAATTGCCTCTCCTATGCCTCTGGAATCTATAGTGTACTTGTAATATTGCTTTTTGAAATCGCCGTTATAAAACTCATAAGTAATTTCATCAGTCGTACTGTTCTTCACACAAATAACCTCGTGAACACTTTGATATTCAAGAGACCTTGTACTGCCTTTAAAACTGCTCTCTACACTTCTGGATATCAGATCAAACTGCTGTAAAGTTGAGAAGCGGTGTTCCATATTTAATACATCAAGATCTTCAGCATCTTTAGCCGAAAATGAACTATCAATAAAGCTGAACCGAACTCTAGGATTAGTAGAACGAATTAAAACGGGTGGCTCATAGGTAAAGGATATCGTTAAATAACTTTCATGATTTCTAATCCAGGTTATCATTGTATCTCCTTTTACTTCCCAAATTCCAATAACTTTTAGAGCTTTTTTTTCATCAACGGGCTGAGCTTTCAGAAAACCAGTTGCAATAATTGATATAAAAAAAAGGCTTTTGAAGAAGTAATTAAAGAGTTTCATATCTCATAGTTATCAAGATTTTATGTATCAATCATCATATTCGAACTATTGAATGATAAAAACAAACTTGATCTTACTCTACCAGTCAAGATTCCAGTATTTGAAATAGAGATGGGACTGCTGTCTTTTATATTTAGTTTCATAATCCCAAAGTCCTCAAATTACTTTTTAGTTTGAAAGCTACATCTCAGTATATTGGCGACCCGACATTTTTAATAACCAAGCCTGAATCAACCTGCACTTATGACCTACACTTTCTTCGACTTTTTCCAACTGATAGGTTCGCTTGGGATTTTTATTTATGGCATGAAGGTGTTCAGCGATGGTCTTCAGAAAGTAGCTGGAAATAGGCTTCGTGGTATTCTTAAAGGTATGACAACCACGCGCTTTCGTGGTGTTTTTACCGGTTTTGCTGCTACTACAATCACACAATCTTCCAGTACAACCACCGTAATGGTGGTGAGTTTTGTGAACGCAGGTCTTCTTACTTTTCTAGAGTCTACCGGAGTGGTGATGGGTGCTAATATCGGTACTACAGTTACAGCATGGATGGTCTCTATTTTTGGGTTCAAGATGCAGATCACTCCAATCGCGATAATGCTCATAGGTATTTTCTTCCCCTTTATGTTTGCCGGCAAGGAGCGGTTAAGAAATCTTGCTGAAGCTATGATTGGCTTTGGTATTCTTTTTATCGGACTCGATTTCATTAAAAATGCTGTACCAAACATTCAGAACAACCCTGAGATGTTCATGTTTGTAGATCAGTTTACCGAATTCGGCTTTTTATCAATTATCATATTCGTTTTTGCAGGTACTCTTCTCACGCTTGTAACACAATCTTCATCGGCCTCTACAGCTATTACGCTGGTTATGTTATTTCAAGGCTGGATTGATTTCCCAATTGCCGCAGCCATGGTTTTAGGCGAGAATATCGGAACTACGGTTACTGCGAATATTGCTGCTGTAGTTGGTAATGTTTATGCAAAAAGAGCAGCTCGCTTTCACTTCGTTTTCAATGTATTTGGGGTGATATGGATGTTGTTGCTTATGCAACCCTTCCTGATGGGTATTGACAGTGTGATGGGTTATTTCTCGCCTGAAGCAGGATCAGTTTTCAACACCACAGACGAGATGGGCAGGGCAAACGCTACACTAGCCCTCTCCCTTTTCCATACTACTTTCAACGTATTGAATGTGCTTTTTCTGGTTGCCTTTGTACCACGGATCGTAACCCTGATAGAACGTTACCAAAAGGAGAAAAAAGGAGACGACAGCACTTACCGCCTTCAGTATATTTCTTCAGGAATGATGTCTTCACCGGAACTTTCAATATCACAGGCTCATAAAGAAATTCAGCTATTCGGTAAGCTTATCGAAAAAATTCACTACAGCTTCGAAGCACTGCTTTTTAATAAACAGGGTAAGCAAAGCAAGTTCTTAAAGAAGATTAAAGAAAGAGAGAATATCACAGATACCATTGAACTGGAAGTGGCCGAATATCTAACTAAGATATCGAGTACTAACCTCACTGAAAGTTCAACAAGGCGCATTCGCGGGATGCACAGCATCATAAATGATTTAGAGCGGGTTGCCGACATCTACTATCAAATGTCTAAAACATTCGAGCAAATGCAATCTGAGGGAACTGATTTTAAGGAACCCGTACTTATTCGCCTTAAAGAAATGCTTAACCTTATCCTTGAGGATATACAGCTGGTCCGCAATAATCTCAAAAAAGATTACGGGACTGTAGACCTTGACGATGCAATTGAAGTAGAAGGATATATTGATGCCTACCGTGATGAACTCCTCGAATTCCATTACAGTCAGTTAGAAAATAAAGCTTACAGTAATAAAGCCGGATTCATCTTTTTGGATTACGTGAACCGAATGGAAAAAATCGGTGACCACTTATTCAACGTAAATGAAGCAATGGCAGGTATTAAAGTAAAAGCAGCATATGAAAAAGTGATTGAAGAGCGCGGGTAACTTTAACAACCTGCGGTTTTACCGGCATAGCCTTTTGGCTGGTAATGAATTAAAACTCATCTGTGAGATTCCCATTCTACTTTGCCAATTCCTAATTCTCTTGAGAAGGTGGAAGTAATGAAAATGCAGGTGGCCTGATCCTTAACGCTAATTTCGCGAATATTTGTCAGACACAGGCACTGTTTACGAAATTATAAGCAAGCCTTACTTCACTGCCGATCCATATATATCCAGAATCAATTCGGAGGTTGCTTTGGCACTTACCGGATCTGCTATTGGAGTCCCTCCCTTTTTCACGGCTTCCTCAAAATCCAGAATGATCTCTTTATGTGCGCTTACATCACTCACGGAAGCACTTGTAGCCCCGTCATGCTGGTATTCGAAATCCGTGTTTCCCGGGTTGGGAATGCCATCGAAATGCCATTCGCTTATGGTATCATCAACCATGATAAAACTTCCTTTTTCAGTATGGACTTCCAGGCGTGCTGCGAATCCCGGCTTTGTTGCTGTTGAGGCGATGATGGTGCCAATCATTCCATTATCGTATTTCAATAGAGCGGCACCATGATCTTCAGCTTCCATGTCGTGGGTAAAGGTATCCATCATACTCACAACTTTTGCAGGGAGGCCAAAGAACCAAACGTAAATATCTATATTATGACAAGCCTGTTGCATAAAGGGTCCGCCTCCGTCAATGCTATACCCTCCTCGATAGTCTGCGCTGTCATAGTAAGCCTGATCCCGATAAAATTTTGCGGTTAAATCGGCTGCAAATACTTTTCCCAAAACACCCTGTTCAAGTAATTGTTTTACCGTTTGATTGTCCGGTGTGGTTCGGCGCTGATAAGCTACGGCCAGTGTCAGATTATTTTCCTCACAAGCTGTGATGGCTGCCTCCATTTCATCACTGTCAATGCCAAGTGGCTTTTCTGTGATCACATGCTTTCCGTTTCGGGCGGCAGCTAATATTCCTTTACAATGTAATCCGTTTGGGGTAGTCACGATTACAGCATCAAAATCTGCCGATATCGATTCCAGGCTTGGGAAGTCAGGAATGTCAGTATTTGCAGCAATACGGTTCCCGCTTCGGCTTACACAAGCTACAATTTCAGAGTCCTTCAATTCTGAAATTGCATTCACATAAGTATTGCTGATATTTCCAGTTCCAATAATGACGTATTTCACGAGTAGTTCCTTTATGATTTAGATGATCAATCTACCGACAGGTATTTTTTAATAACTAAATATTTCAATTCAGTGTCTCCAACATTCCGGATTCCATGTTTGCTGTATGGTGGACAGTAAAAACTGGAATATGGACCTGCTTCAGTTGTTTCCCCATCCAGGTAAAACTCAGCCGTGCCTTCAAGCACAAAAAAGAATTCATCTTCTTCATGAGAGTGAGGAGCATGAGTTGCTTTTTGAGGTTCAACCACACTCATTTTCAGCGTCCGGCCATCCAGATATGTCTTGTCGACAAACCAAAACTGATACCCCACCTCTGTAGAATCCACTTCCTCAAGGTTGAAGGTGCTGACTGTATTCTTAATGGTAAACTTATCGCCATCACTCTTTTTTTCAGACTGAGCAAACAAGGTTACTGATGTTAGTGCCAGAATTGCTAATAAACATGTAGTCTTCTTCATTGGATTTACCTCAGGTTATTTATTTCTGTTGGGATGTAAGGACCCTGCGTTTAAACTGCGCGGAGACTATAAGTTAATAAAAGGCTAAAATTTCAAAACAAACAACTTTAGTAACCAATAGCTCGTCCTCGTGTCAGAACCGATCCCGGTTGCCGATGCCCCCAAAGCGCGGGTTAACCACGTTATTAAGCACCGATCCGAAGCGGTAGCGGAATCCGAAGCTGAATCCCGCCTCGTAGTTGGTTTTAAGCTGTGTGCGTCGGAGAAGTACATCTTCGAGGTCTGCATTGCCTTTTGGAAGATTGATCTGATCTCGGATCAATTCGAGAAATCCGCCAATCTCCACGGAAAGACCTCTGGTGATACGAATATCGAACTCTGCATCAAACTGAAGACTGTGCCGTGAGGGTTCGTGCAGATACTGAGAGGCATTGATGCCGACTTCGATCCCTCCCCACGGCTGTATCACTTCGTAGCCTGCATTGAGGAGATGCTGTGGAAGTAATTCTTCGATTTCGTTGTAAATGGTTGTGTCTCTATAAGTAATGTGCGAGGCTCCCAGGCGATAAGCAACCGTGAGCTGTCGCCGGTTTGCCTCCCGGTAAGGGAAAAGACTCCACTCCACTGCGCCCATAAAACGGTAGCGCCAGTCTACGTTGGAGAAGGTTGATGTAAGTACATCTCCGTAAGCACCAACGGACCAGTGTGGCGAGATGCTCCGAACGGCATAGCTGGTAAATCCGTCACGCCGGGCCGAGTTCGTGATCGTTCCTTCTTCCCGCTCAAACCGGTCGTAATTGTAGTTGAAGAAGGGACGGAACCGAAGCTTCCACTCCTCAGTCACGCGGCTGACGTACACCCCGTAGCGCGTGTCGAAGGAGCGCTGCTGGGACTCAAAGTCGGCGCTTCCGTCGGCATAAACCTCGATGGTCCAATGGTTCCAGGGGTCTTCCGTTGTTTGCGGCTGATCCACGGCATCCTCTTCGGATGGTGCAATATCCACAAACAGTCGGTCTCGCATGGATGTTTGCATCAGGTACGGTACGAGTGCTGCTTCGAGGGTTTGGAGGAAACCGTTCCGCTCTTCAGCCTCAGTGGTGTTGGCGGGTGTGTTGAAGACGGTCGAGAAATTCAACCCGTCAAATACCCCCAAGCCGATAATGTCGATGGTCTGTGCCTCGCCACCGGACCCTGTGCCCTCCCGGGTAACGAGGACATGGACATCAGCGACTTCACGGTCACGGACATGGTCCAGATAGGGCATCTCCTGCCGTATAAAGGTCTCATCGCAGAAGCCACAGTCGAGGAAGAGGGCTAGTCGCGTAGGTGGTTCCATTTCGACCTCCTGTGCAACCACAGGATGGACGGCAGCACTGAACCATAAAAGTACTATCAGACAAACTAAGGTTGCAGTGTTTAGATCATGGACTTGTCGCGGCATGGTTCTCAATTAAGGATGTAATGACCCAAAATATTACGGGCGCAGGGTTATGAGTATCCTTTGAAGTAGCGAAATTAATTCCTGCCAATCAAGTTTCCATCGCACCCCGTCCGCGTCCGATTTAAAACGCGTTACTATTTGCCGATTACAAGTAAAGGTCATGTAAGTACAATTGTAAATTTCTTAAATGTCTTCCCCAATGAGTTCTGAATAATAATTCATAATTCCATAGTGCATCATTTGTAGAAGTATTTTCAAATCGCCAACGAATGTTCAATAAATCTAAAGTAATATCTGTAATGTCATCTATAGCATCACCTGTGCAAATTTGAGTATCACCAACCTTATCACAGACATCACGTACGATATTATATAAACCAAGATCTGGAAATCTATTTTCTACTTTTTTACGAATTTCAGAATACTCAAAGGTTGAATTATCTAAATAGTCTTTGTCATCGAATTCGAATTCAATTTGGTGGGTGGAAATTGCCAATTTGTCCAAAGCAGAAATTAAATCACTCAATTTTTCGAGCTTTGAGTCCCGTTCTAAAACTAAATCAAGAAAATTATTTATTTCAGTTTGGATGTTCATAAAAGGAATAAGCAATTAATGACCCAGCGTTGAAACAGCGCTGGGATAATGATTTGGTTGAAAAAGCAAAATTAATTTCTGGCAATCAAGTTTCAATCGTACCCCTCCTAAATGCCTTGTTATTGCACATTATAAAGAGGCTTTCTGCAGATCCTACTTCAAACTTTTCTAAATCCTAAATAACCGCTTCGCCGTGGCGGAAGTTTTAGCATCTACTTCCTCTAAGCTCAGCTCAAACAACTCCGCTAACTTCTCAGCGGTATATTTCATAAAGGCGGGTTCGTTGCGTTTGCCCCTTTTGGGGGTTGGGGAAAGGTAGGGAGCATCGGTTTCCAGCACCATCTTGTCCAAAGGTAATTGGGCTACGGTTTTATCTACACCGGCGTTTTTAAAAGTAGCAACACCTCCAATCCCCAAATGAAAACCCAAATCGATAGCGCGCTTCCCCTCTTCCAACGTGCCGTTAAAGCAGTGCCAGATTCCCGTCAGGCTGCCGTCTTGCTCCTGCTCTAAAACCTTCAGCATATCGTCGGTGCTTTCCCGGTTATGGATGATGATCGGCTTCTTTACTTTCTTGGCTACCCGGCAGTGAGCATGCAGGCTCAGCTTTTGCTCTGTAACATGATCGGTGCTCCAGTAGTAATCGAGACCCGTCTCTCCCACTCCATAAATATCATCCTGAGAACATAAATCCAGCAGCTGCTTTTCGAAACCGTCTTCCAGTTCTTCTACATCACAAGGATGGAGCCCTGCCATTTTATAAAACGATATTTCAGGGTGATTCATCATCTCCATCTGCTTCAATGAACCGAAATCTATGGCCGGCATTAAGATAGCCTCGACTCCGGCCTCAACCGCTCGCCGGTTTACTTCGTCTCGGTCTTCATCAAACTTGGGGAGGTAAATATGAGAATGGGTGTCTATCACGGGTTGTACTTTTTCTTCTTGAATTTTCTGAGGAGCTCAAAGATGCTGAATCAAGTTCAGCATGACAAGCTTGGTCAATAATTAATGTTTCCAGCTTTGTCATCCCGAGCGCCTCTTTTTTATTTAAGGTGAGATTTACCAACGCGAGAGATCTCAAAATATATAACCCCTACTTAATTTAGCACCTGAACAGTCCCAAGAATAGGAAAATCCTTCGGAAGTATCCTCAGGATGACTTTGGCTTGGAATGAATAGGTCCGGACAAGTCTCTCCTTGTGAAGGAGAGATTTAGAGAGGTCGGAGTTATAGGGCTTTGAATCTTATCCCACTCGAAAACTCATTTTTTAAACAAATTATGAACCACACTGTAGAATCCAAATCCGGCATCCCGACCTCTTTTGTTTTCTCCTTATCAAGGAGAAAGACGCGTTGATAAAATTTCTACACTTTAACTCCGCATAAAAACTATAAATGGGCTCGAACAAGTCTCTCCTTGAGAAGGAGAGATTTAGAGAGGTCGGAGGTATCTGCTTCTGAACAACGAAATAGCTCCAATATTTCTGTTAACGAATTCCCTGAAATCTACAATCCTGAACTTAATTCAACATCTGAACAGGCTCAGGCATGGGAAGATCCTTCGGAAGTATCCTCAGGATGACTTTGGTTTGGACTAAGTGTTATCGCGAAAATTGTAGGGCGATATGCTCAATGGGACTGCGTATTACGGAGTAAATTTCTACCCCTTTTTGCTTGGCACAAGCCCGGAGTTCACTTTCAAAAACGGATGCAATAGAACCTACAAAGCCAAGTTCGTAAGACTTCGATTCTTCAGGAAAGAATTCGATTACATTGTCCAGAAATTCAGAAAACCCGTCATAGATAATTGCCTGCACTTCCCGGTGAGAAGACTTCTTTGCAAACACCTTGCATACGTGCCCAACATATAACTTTGCCTCGCGAGGTTGCTGAAGCCGATAAAACAACTCTGGGTAATCTATATCTTCCTGATCCTCAAAATAGGTTCTTAATTTTTTATCCATTGAGCCATCCAGGTAGGAGATTAGTAACTTTTGCCCGATCTGACTTGCGCTGCCCTCATCACCAAAAGGATAGCCAATGGATGGCATTTGTTTAACCAATCTGCCCTCTTTGTAGAAGCCCGCGCTGGATCCCGAACCAAGTATGCATACAATGCCTTCTCTTTGGCCGAACAAGGCAAGTCCCGCTCCATCAAGATCGGTTTGAACATGAATGGCTGATTCTTCAAAAACCTTGGAGAGATATTTCTCAACTTCTTTTTTCTTTTCGGATGCACCACATCCTGCCCCAAAAAAATAAATTCGGTTAATAGATTTCCCTAATAGGTTCGGCTTCAACTCTTTAACTAAGATCTGAAAAAACTCCTCTGCGGTTAGCAAATGAGGGTTAAGTCCTTCTGTTTGAATGAATTGAGGCTCTTCGCCTCCCAATAAAACCCAATCTGTTTTTGTAGCTCCGCTATCACCAACTAAAATATTCATGCGTCAATAGTACTGAAAAAGTATTAGATCTGAACTTTTTTATTCCTTAAAACTCTAAAAAAGCCCTTTTTTCTATAAATTCAAACTTAGCAATACTATTATGATCTGACTATTATTCCCTAAATAAAAAACCGCTTATGAGCCTGACTTATACCAATTACCTAAAAATTGACGAACTGCTTGAACTTCAGCAGCTTAAATCGGATCCCAAAGAACATGATGAAGTTCTGTTTATCATCATCCACCAAACCTATGAATTGTGGTTTAAACAGGTTCTTCATGAGTTTGATAAGCTTCGGAATAACCTGCAAGACGGAAATACCTGGGGCGCATTAAAAACCATGCGTCGCGTACTTACTATTTTAAAGACGATGGTATCTCAGATCGACATCCTCGAAACGATGACGCCGCTTGAATTTAACAGCTTCCGGAAATTCTTGGGTCAGTCAAGTGGTTTTCAGTCATTGCAGTTCAGGGAGATGGAAATTTTGTGCGGTTTACGGTTTCCACTGATGAAAGAAGCTCATAAAGATCAGCCCAAACACATCGAGGTCTTGGAAAAGCGGATGAAGGAAGCCACCCTTTGGGAAAGTTTTTGTGCGTATCTGAGAACCCGTGGTTATGAAGTCAACCCCAAGCGGGAAAATGAACAAGGACTCGTTCACAATCCCTCTGAAGAAATTCAGGATATTCTTGTCGAAGCCATGCAAAATGATCCTGAGGCTGCAGTAATTGCAGAGTTATTTGTGGATTATGATGAGGGATTACAGGAGTGGCGATACCGACATGTTAAAATGGTTGAGCGGACTATTGGAACCAAGAAAGGAACCGGCGGTTCTGACGGAGCCAAATATCTCCACAAAACACTAAACCACGCTATTTTTCCCGACCTGTGGGCCATTCGGTCTAAATTCTAAAACTTGATTTCTACCTCTCTTTTGTTAGATTTAATTTCTAATAAATATTCAACGGGGGTAAGTATGAAATGTCCAAATTGTGGGGAACAGCCTAACACTTTCTTTCAATCTATTTTTCCGGGAAGAGAAGAGCTCAAGAAAAACTATAAAGGTCGATTAAGCTGTAGAAAGTGTGGCGCCGAATTAGCTTATCAAAAAACAAAGAATGGATTCTATACTTTTGAGTCACCATTCTATATTCTATTGAGTGTACTTATTATTGCGATTATGACCGTAATGTGGGCTCTTATAATGAATCTTGAGGGTGCTTTTACGCCTGAGTCACACGATACAGGAATAATCATTTTGTTTATTGGAATGATGAGCATTTGTCTTTTCGGAGGGCTTTTATCCCGAAAATATATTCTCATTGAAATATATCAGCCTGAGGATGAACAGGAGGATAAAGAAAAAGCATCCTGGCTTGGAATGGGCTTAATGCTGGGTTATTCCATACTCGCCATTTTTGGATTCGGATTATTGAGTAATTATGCCACCGAGTATTCTTTTAGCCCGTTGGTTTACGTATTAAGCACTTTGGCTTATATGGGAATTTG
Organism: Balneola sp.; assembly: GCA_002694685.1. NCBI lineage: Bacteria > Pseudomonadati > Balneolota > Balneolia > Balneolales > Balneolaceae > Balneola > Balneola sp. Next base: position 749,230 of record NZMW01000004.1, on the reverse strand, counting down.
TATTGGTATTGCCTTTCAGATTATGAATTCCTCCCTCTTCAAACCAAAAGGTGATAAATAGCTTTGATTTCAAAAACTAATCTGAAAAAGAACGTTGCTACGGCTATCTTGTTTATAGACTCAGCAGTACTAACCATACCAAATTTCGAATGTCAGATATTGATTTTTTAGCCAACAAGCTTGTCCCCCATTATTCTCGTTTTAACGTTTCAGAGCGCTTGCTTTTCACCGGACATTCCCATCAGGCCTGGCCGGATTTAGCCCGCGAAGGTCAGCTCGAATATTTTGATGTTTGTGCCCGGGAAGTGGACAACAAATGGGATGTAGCTTTTGAAAAGACAGAAATACTACGCAACTACCTCCGCGACTTTTATGACGATCCGGACGGACTCTACTGTCGCGAAGAAAGTACACACATTCTTTTTGTTAGCTGGATGAGCAGCCTGGATTTGAAGAATAAGCCCAAGATCATTTCTACTGATGGAGAGTTTCATTCTCTTTTTCGTCAATTGCACAGACTTGAGGAAGAAGGTCTGGAATTCGTTCAGGTACCTACCGAACCGGATGATAGCTTTGCGGAACGTATTATTGGAGAAATGGATGACCGCACTTCAGCAATCATGTTATCCAGAGTCTATTTTGAAACCTGTTTGGTAAATACACATTTGACCGAAATTGCTGCAGCTGCCAGAAAAAAAGGCATCCCTGTTTTAATTGATGATTACCACGGTACAAATGTCGTTCCCCTATCTATTCGTGAAGCCGGACTTGAAGATTGCTTTATTCTGATTGGCGGCTATAAATATTTACAATGGGGAGAAGCTAATTGCTACCTCCGTTTTCCTAAAGACTGTCAGTATCGCCCCGCCATTACCGGATGGTTTGCTTCATTTAGTACGTTGGATAAACCCCGAAACGATGATCCTGTTGAATACGATAACGGCAACCAGCGATTCGCCAGCGGCACGTACGATCCCTCCTCCCAATTTCGGGCAGCACGGGTTGTAGAATTTTTCCAGGAACAGGGACTTTCACCAAATATTCTTAGAGAACAATACAAAGCCCAGGTAAGCTTACTCCGTGCCCTTTTTGAGGAAAAGGATTTTGATCCATCAGTAATACGGTTAACTCATACAGAATCGTTGGAACGCAACGGAGGCTTTCTGTCACTAACTTCACCTAAAGCCAGAGAAATAAGAGCTGAACTTTTAGAGAATAGAGTGTTCACCGATGCAAGAGGTGAAATTCTAAGATTTGGTCCGGCACCCTACACTACTACCGGCCAAATTCAGCAAGCCATGAATGAACTTCATAAAGCAGTCGAAGTGATGTAATGCATAGATTCTTAGTACTCATAACAGGATTATTATTACTTCTATTCTCGAGTACTGCTCATGCTCAAAACAAGTCTCAGATATCGGGAGCGGTATTTGATGCTGAAACTGATCAGCCGATCATCGGTGCACATGTATTTTTGAATGGAACTACTTTAGGTACTGTAACCGGAAATGACGGAACCTTTAAATTACCTGATATTCCTGAAGGCATTTACCAATTAGTGATAAGGTATGTAGGCTTTCAGGAATACGGTCAGCAAATCAATACTGAAGATTCAGAAGATAACCTTACTATTTACCTTAGAGAAGATTTGTATGAACTGGGTGAAATTAATGTAATCTCAAATCGGAAGCAGTGGCTAGAAAGGCTGGAAACCTTTGAGACTAAATTCCTCGGGGTTAGTAAGAATGCAGAGCAAACGGAGATTCTAAATCCTGAAATCCTCCAATTTGAATTCGATGAAAAAAACCGAATTTTAACAGCTACAGCGTATGAGCCGCTAATCATTCACAACAATGGTCTGGGGTATGAAATTAAGTTTTACCTTAAAGAATTCTTTTTCGATGAAAAGAACTTTACCTCGGCTTACTATGGAATTCCATTCTTTAATGAAATGGAGCCAGGCGACAAAGAAACCCAGGAAAAGTGGATTAAAAATCGAAAGTTTGCCTACTGGGGTTCTTTACAGCATTTCATAGAATCTCTAATTGAGGGAACCTACCACGAACAGGGATTTGAGATAAAGGCAGAAATCAGAGAAAACCGGCGGTTTCGTGAAGTTTCCAAAGACACGGTAAGAATCAGTGACATTTTTTACAGAAAAGATGACACAACCTATGAACTTTCTTTTAAGCACTTTCTGAATGTCACCTACCAAAAAGAAATTGAAAGCTATGAATACCGGATGTGGCAGTCCGTGCTTTCTGTAGAGCAGAAACCGCGGACGGTAAACCTGCAAAACTCAGTGTTAACCTTAAAAACAGAGTCTCTTCTTATTGATCAATCGGGTTATGTCTACAATCCTCAAAACTACCTTGTTGGAGGCTATTGGGCTTTTGAAGTACTCGCAGACTTACTACCGATTAATTACAAATTGGAAGAAAATTAGCAGCTATAAAAATATTTTGTAAGGAATCCTCTCCGAGTCGCTCTAACATATATCACACATAAACAACTTTTTGGGGAAATTATGATATCGGACGAGTCAATAATTTGGCAATCACATATATTGAACATATATTAAATCCGTTCAAATGAAGGTGACATGAATTGTCACTGGTCTACTTTATATTTGCCTAAAACAAATTCAAAAATAAGAAACAATCATGGCTAAAGACGACAGAGTAAAAGCCCTCGACATCGCCGTAGGGCAAATTGAAAAACAACACGGCAAAGGAACCATTATGAAATTGGGAGCTGAAGCAATTCAGGATATCGATGTGATATCTACCGGCTCCATCATGGTAGATTATGCACTTGGGGTTCAGGGAATTCCACGTGGACGAGTAACAGAAATCTACGGTCCTGAGGCTAGTGGTAAAACAACTCTCGCCCTTCAGGTAATTGCAGAAGCACAAAAAGCCGGCGGTTATGCTGCCTTTATTGATGCTGAGCATGCGTTTGACCCTCGCTATGCCAAAGCACTTGGCATTAATGTTGAAGAGCTTTTAGTGTCTCAACCTGATAGCGGTGAGCAAGCTCTTGAAATTACTGAGACGCTAATTCGTTCGGGAGCATTAGACGTAGTTGTAGTTGACTCCGTTGCCGCTCTTGTCCCCCGCGCTGAGCTTGAGGGCGAAATGGGTGACTCACACATGGGGCTTCAGGCTCGATTGATGTCGCAAGCTATGAGAAAGATTACCGGTATCATCAACAAGAGCCGCACATCTTGTATTTTTATTAACCAGGTGCGTGAGAAAATTGGGGTGATGTTTGGAAATCCTGAAACCACTACTGGTGGACGAGCACTGAAGTTCTATTCTTCCGTCCGTATCGATATTCGCCGGATTGGTTCTATTAAATCCGGAGACGAAGTAATTGGGAACCGAACCAAAGTCAAAATTGCTAAGAACAAGGTGGCTCCTCCTTTCAAAGTGGTCGAGTTTAATATCATGTATGGCAAAGGCATTTCGCGTATTTCTGAAATCCTCGACCTTGCTGTAGAATATGACATCATCGAGAAGCGAGGAAGCTGGTTCCGTCATGGTGGTGAACCAATCGGGCAGGGTTCTGATGCTGCAATGCAGTTCCTTGAAGAAGATCCTGAATTAGCTAAGAAGATTGAAGGTCAGGTACGCAAAAAGCTCAGGGGCGAATTACTGGATGAAGAGATTGAGGAGCAAGAAAAGGAGAAGAAAGAGAAAGAAAAAGAAGCTGTTGAAGACAAAGGATAAATACCAACGGTATTCGGAAGAAGCAGCCAAGCTTCTTCCGGCTCCTATCTCTGGAATACAAGTTCAGAAAAAAAATTCCAGCAGATACTCCCTCTTTATAAATGACAAGTTTTTAATTGGCGTCTCTGATGCTACTCTTACCAAACTTAATCTAAAGAAAGGCGTTGAAATAACGCCTTCTTTATTACAGCAAATTGCTAATAAAGAAGATGAGTGGGCAGCACGAGAATATATGTTTCGCATCCTCTCCCGCCGCGACCATTCCCGAAAAGAACTCAAAGACAAAGCTTATAAAAAAGGATATTCGGGCGGGTTTATTGAAGAGATCTTGGATGAATTTGAACAAAAGGAGTACATCAACGACGAAAAATTTGCTAAAAAATATGTCGCTGATAAGTTTGAGTTCAACGACTGGGGACCTTATAAAATCAGGACGCAGCTATTCAAAAAAGGAATTCGGAAAAACGTTGTAGAAGAAGTCATCAAACATGCTTTTGGGGATGAAGCCATTAAAGAGAGTATGACCTCCCTAATCTCAAAAAGGAAAAAGAGGTATCTCCGAGAGCCGGAAGAAAAGCGGCGAAAGAAAGTTTTCGATTATTTAATGAGAAAAGGCTATGATTCAGGAAATATTTTAAAGCATCTGGATGAACTTTTAGATATCATCTCATCATGACGAATATAACTTTAGAGCGGGTAGTACGATTTATACTTGGGGCGGGTGCAGTTGGGCTGGCTTTACTTGTACTCTATAACTACTCCACCCTTGTTGTTTTCCTGATTTTAGCTACCATTTTAAGCTACATCCTTGATCCTTTTGCCAACCGTTTGCAGGCTGCCGGTTTGAATCGCACCTTTGCAATTACTGTCATACTAGCTACGGTAATTCTTGTTTTGGTCTTTATCTCAACCAGCGTCATACCGATTGTTGCGAATCAAATGGCGGAGTTAACTGCACAATTAACTTTAGATAACATTCGGGAAATAGCTGTTAAAGTTGAAAATCAGCTCACCGCTAAATTCACTTTCTTACCTGACAATTTTTTGGTCGACAACACCACTACTGTTTTCAATGATCTTCTTAATGTTGATCAGATTTCGGCTATCGTTAGCGATGCCCTCAGTATTTTTACAAATATCTTCTCAGCGGTGTTAGTTGTTCCATTTGCAGCATTCTTCTTTTTGAAAGATGGTACCAAAATCAGAAGAGATCTACTCCAATTGGTTCCAAACAAGTATTTTGAAACTACACTTACTGTTATTGATAAAATTGAACAACGTCTTGGTTTATACTTCCGCAGCGTTCTTCTTCAGAGTTTGTTAGTCGCCCTTTCTTCCTGGACTACACTTAGTATTGCCGGTCTGGAAAATTCTATGTCGGTAGGCATCGCCGTGGGTGTTGCTAATACTATCCCCTACTTTGGGCCCATACTCGGATATTTCCTATCTATTATTATTTCCATTATTGAAACAGGAAACTTCTCACTTGTTGCCGCATGTATGTTAGCTATTTTTGCTGTCCAAATGCTGGATAACATCATATTCCAGCCTATGCTATTCTCACGATCAGCGGATATGCATCCCGTTGCGATCCTGTTTATTATTCTTGTAGGTGCTGAAACAGCTGGAATTATCGGGATGTTAATTGCTATTCCGATTGCCACGGTTGTAAAAATCACCATCACTCAGGTCAGCTGGAGCTTCAACAACTACCATATTTTTAGACGAGACGTTAACTCCACTTCCGACCCTCCTGCATAAAGAATAAAATCTTCATCCTACCTAAACATTTGCTATCTTCAACGCCCAATCAGGCACTGCTTAATTTCACAGTTTTTTGAAGAATATCGTTGTTTTTGCCTCCGGCTCAGGCTCTAATTTTCAATCTATCATTGACGCTGTTAAGCGTGGTGATATTCCTGCCCGCATAACCGGCCTGATTTCAAATAAACCCGATATTGGAGCTATTGAAAGGGCTGATAAAGAAAATATCCCTTCCCGTGTTATAAATCCGGATTCACTTTCTGAGGATTCTGATTTTGACGAAATTCTCTTAAGCCAGCTTTTAGAATGGAAAGCCGATTTGATTGTACTGGCGGGATATCTGAAAAAAATCCCTTCAGGTATCATAAAAAAATATCCAAACAGGATATTAAATATTCATCCATCACTGCTTCCTAAATTTGGAGGCAAAGGGTTTTACGGATCTAACGTACATAAAGCTGTTTTAGAAGCCGGCGATACCGAATCGGGATGTACGGTTCATATTGTAACAGAAGAATTTGATAAAGGTCCAATTTTGGACCAAGCTAAAGTTCCCGTTCTTGAGGATGATACTCCAGAAGTTCTAGCCGAACGGGTTTTGAAAGAAGAGCACAAGCTCTTTCCTAAAACCATCAAACAACACATCCAAACCTTATAACCAACTTAGACGTGGCTCTAAAACCTCTCGCATCACTTCCCAAAACACCTCTAAAAATTAAACGCGCCCTTCTCTCAGTATCTGATAAAACCGGATTACCTGAATTAGCTAAAGCACTGCATGCAAGCGGAGTTGAGTTAATTTCAACAGGTGGTACTGCAAAAGCGATAAAAGCTGAAGGAATTCCTGTTAAGGATGTATCTGAAATAACCGGTTTTCAGGAATGTTTGGATGGAAGAGTGAAGACTCTGCATCCCATGGTTCATGGAGGAATCCTCGCAAGAACATCGCACCAAGACGATGTTAATGAGATTGAAGAGTTAGGGATTCAGCCAATCGAGTTGGTTGTTGTAAATTTATACCCTTTCAAAAATAAAGTAGCTGACTCAAATGTCAGTCCTGCAGAAGCTACCGAGTTTATCGACATTGGTGGACCAACCATGATACGTGCTGCTGCTAAGAACTTTGCTCATGTTTCTATTCTCAGTTCACCAGACCAATACGAGAATTTTGTTGAAGAACTTGAAGAACAAATGGCTGTCTCTTTTGAGACTCGCCAAAAATTAGCTAAAGCTGCTTTTGCGCATACAGCAGATTATGACAGCGCGATTGCTAATTACTTTACTGGATTGATTGAGGAAGAGCCGGCTAAACAGTTCAACGCTTCTCTCCCACTTTCTCAGGGACTTCGCTATGGCGAGAATCCTCACCAGAAAGCCGCAGTTTACGGGAACCAAAATGACTTCATCGATTGCTTCCATGGCAAACAACTGAGTTACAATAATTACCTGGATGTAGATGCCGCACTAAATATCATCTCAGATTTTAATTCTGATGAGCAAGCTTGTGCTATCATCAAGCATACCATCCCAAGCGGTGTAGGCGTTGGTGAGAATCTAACTGAAGCTTATAAGAAAGCTTTTAGCACTGACCGGGTCTCTCCTTTTGGCGGAATTGTAGTGGTAAACCAAGAAATGGATATTGAAACCGTTAAAGCCATTGATGAAATTTTTACCGAAATCATCATTGCCCCGTCTTACAGTGACGATGCTTTGGCATTATTGAAGCAGAAAAAAAATCGCCGATTGATCAGGATCAAAAAGTCTGTTCGTGAAGTACAAGCTTCATCATACCGTTCAATTTTTGGAGGATTGTTGAATCAAGATTCAGATTTAACCCCTGCAAACCCGGATGATTTTCAAATTGTAAGTAAGCGAAAGCCAACTGAACAGGAAATGAAGGATTTACTCTTTTCCTGGAAAGTGGTTCGCCATATTAAATCGAATGCTATTGTGTATGCTAAAGACGGAAGAACTCTTGGAATCGGATCGGGGCAAACGAGCCGCGTTGACTCTTCGGAGATTGCCGTTATAAAAGCAGAAAAAGAGGGTCTAGACTTAAATGGATCTGCTATAGCTTCCGATGCTTTTTTCCCATTTGCAGATGGAGTTGAGGCAGCAGCTAAAGCAGGTGCAAAATCAGTAATTCAACCCGGCGGAAGCATCAGAGATGAAGAAGTAATAGCGAAAGCAGATGAATTTGATATGGCTATGATATTCACCGGGAAACGTCATTTTAAACACTAAAAATATTAGTTAAAAATGAATGAATTTTCTCATTTCAAAAATTTCTAAATATTCGTACTTCATACATTCGCAAATACACCTTCAATATTGTATTTTCTAATGATCAACTACCTCACAAAGTTCAAATTTTTTAATCAGCAATAATGTCAGATTCAAGCGGAGCAAATCCTTCACAGTCTTCAAAAAAACCAGCTCAGAAGGGCTTTTTAGATTTTCTTTACACCGATATAGCTATGGACTTGGGCACGGCTAACACCCTTATTTATTCAAGAGGTGAAGGAATTGTGTTAAATGAGCCATCTATTGTCGCTCTCAATCAGCAAAATGTTCCAGTTGCAACAGGTCACCAAGCGCGACTTATGCACGAGAAAACTCACAATAAAATTCGAACTGTTCGACCTCTGAGAGACGGTGTAATTGCTGACTTTGAAGTAGCTGAACAGATGATTCGGGGGATGATCAAGAAAGTTAAAATGAAGTGGTATTCTACTACCCGGCAGATGGTTATTTGTGTTCCCAGTGGCATTACTGAAGTTGAACGCCGCGCTGTTCGTGACAGTGCTGAACATGCCGGAGCTAAGGAAGTATATTTGGTTGACGAACCAATGGCTGCTGCTATTGGGATTGGGCTTGATGTTCACGAACCGGTTGGCAGCATGATTGTTGATATCGGTGGTGGTACTACAGAGATTGCCGTTATTGCTCTTTCTGGTGTTGTTTATGCAGAATCTGTACGCCTTGGTGGTGATGAACTGAATGACGACATCATCAACTACTTCCGAAGAAATCACAATCTTTTGATTGGTGAGAGAACTGCTGAAAAAATTAAGTGTGAAATTGGCTCTGCCGCTCCTCTTGACGAAGAGCTTGAAATGATTACAAAAGGCCGTGACCTTGTGAATGGTGTTCCAAGAACCCGTCACATTACTTCTAAAGATGCACGTGAGGCTATTGCTGAATCTGTAAACACTATTGTTGAGTCCATCACAAAATCTCTGGAACAAACTCCCCCAGAGCTTTCCGCGGATATTTTAGATCGGGGAATTATGTTAACCGGTGGTGGAGCGCTGCTCAAAAACCTTGATAAATTAATCATGGAAACCACGGATTTACCTGTTCATATTGCCGAAGATCCTTTGACTGCCGTTGTACGTGGGACTGGTGCAATACTTGAAAACCTCGAATATTACCGTCCGGTGATTTCCTAATACTCTGGAAATGAATGCGATTTAGATCATTAAATCTAGGTGATGCTAAAGATTACATAGTAACCGCTTTTATTTTACTGTTCGCCTTAACCATAATGATTGGCAGGCATCAGGGAGGGATAGATAGCGTGCGAAAAATTTCTGTAACAGGATTAAGCCTTCTTGAAGAACCCCTTTCAAATATCCGGGTATACAGGCAAGCTTTAAATACAAACACCTATCTGCAGCGCCAGAATATTTTACTTCAGGATGAGCTTAGCAGACTAAGATCAATTGAGCAGGAAAACCGGGACCTTAGGCAACTTTTAGGATATAGCAATAAAAGCGAGTTTGACCTTATGCCTGTGTCCATTGTAGGTAAAAGGCTAAGCGGTTCGAATAATGTTTTCACTATTGATGCCGGAACTTCTGATGGAGCCGAACAAGGTATGCCGCTTGTATCCTCAGATGGCTTAATTGGAAAAATTGTGATTGCTGGCTCACATTACGCTCAGGTAATGCCATATTACCATTCTTTGTTTCGGGTCAGCGCCAGGGTTCAGGAAAACCAAGCAAATGGCATCGTGAGCTGGTCAGGCGAAAGATACGGTGAGCTGATCATGGACTTTGTTCCAAAAACAATTCCTGTCGACAGCGGCTTTGTAATTGAGACTTCCGGTAACAGCAATCAATTTCCGGGTGGCATTCCTATTGGAAGAGTCATTCGCACAGTACCCGAACCCGGCCGAGAAACACAACGTATTTTTTTAGAACCATTTGTACAGTTAGCTAATGTTTCTCAGGGGTTTATCATTGAATTCCGACCAGACACAGCTATTGTAAATCTTCAACAAGAGTATAATCAGCTTTTTGAATGAGTCCTGAAGTATTTAAAGATTTTATTATTGGATGCTGCTTCATATTAGCTGAAGTACTCATATTCCAGCACCTTAGTTTTTTTGGATCTACTCCCGATCCCTTATTGATCTATGTTTTGTGGCTTGCCATAAAATATGATCGGGTGCAGCTTGTAATCTTTGCAGCCATTTTGGGTTTTCTTCAAGATGCCCTCTTTGACTATTGGGGACTTAATATGTTTGCTAAGACCCTAATGTGTTTCAGTTTCTTCAATTTCGTAAATCAAAATAAAGAGGGACGGCTATTAATCTGGCAAATTTTCTTGGTGCTATTTGCTGCATCCATATTTCACAATCTTATTTTCTTAGGTTTAAGCAGTTTTGTTGAAGCTTACACCTCTGGATTTATTCCTATAATATTTACTCTCGGTAATAGTTTGTATACCGCATTGCTTGGCTCTATGCTATTCATTTTCAAAGGTAATTAATAGAACATGTCTCCCGGACAAAAAAACAGAACCCGAACATCTATACGTGCACTTCAAGTCATTATACTTGGGCTCACTTTTATTGTATTGGGACGAGTTTTTTACCTTCAGATTGTTGAGTATGACGTTTATGCTACTCTTGGGCAGGAAAACTCAGTGAGACAAGAATATATAGATCCTGCTCGTGGACTTATCTATGATCGCAACAGGAAGCTGATTGTCGATAATGAACCTATTTTCTCAATCACAATTACTCCTTCTCTTTTTAATAAGGAGAAAATTCCCCTTTTAGCCAATTTGCTGAATGTATCTGATTCTTTACTGACAACGAAAGTTCAGGAGGCTCAGCAATACTCCTGGCATCGAACGTCTAGACTCGTTACTGAAATCGACTTCCCTACTTTTTCAGCGATTCAAGAAAATCTATGGCAGCTGCCCGGAATTGGCCATCAGATAGAGAGTAAACGTCACTATCCCACGGAAATGAGAGCTTCTCATTTATTTGGCTATCTACGTGAAGCCGACGAAAATGAATATAATCGCTCGGAGACCTTGAGACTGGGAGACAAAATCGGTAAAAGTGGCCTGGAGATGATTTATGATGACACTTTACGCGGTGAATTAGGAGTCCGTTATTTAAGAGTAAATGCTTTTGGCCAGGCCTTGGGAGATTTTGAGGATAGTGAATTATCTCGTTCCCCTATTCAAGGCAGTGACCTCATCACAACCATAGATACTGACCTTCAAATTCTTGCTGAAGAGTTAATGGAAGGCAAAAGAGGTGCGGCAGTAGCCATGGATCCAAGAACTGGCGCTATCTTGGCAATGGTTAGTTCTCCCGGGTATGATTTGAGTAAGCTTGCAGGAAGACTTGATCAGGATTACTGGCAAGCCATTAACGCTGATTCAACCACCCCATTGTATAACAGAGCTATTTCAGGGCGTCAGCCACCCGGATCTACCATTAAACCCGCTATGGCATTAATTGGTCAGGATTTGGAATTTATCGATGAAGACACCAAAGTTTATAACAGCGGTGCATACGTTAGAGGAAGACCATACAGAGATACGGCACCTATTGGTGAATATGATCTTGAAAAAGCTATTGCCCTATCAAGTAATACTTACTTTTTCTCTCTTATGGATCGAATGGCATCGAACGGATATTTAAATACCTGGAGTGAAAAGTTAAAGGATTTTGGGCTTGGTGTACCAACTCAAATCGACCTCCCTTTTGCCACCGTTGGCATTGTACCAGACAGTGCATATTTAGATAGAGCTTTTGGTGAAAACAGATGGGGATTAGGGGATGTTCTCAGTATGGGAATTGGTCAGGGGCTTCTTTCTGTATCTCCACTGCAGGTCGCCCAAATGACGAGTGTGGTGGCAAATGGTGGATACAGAGTTCAACCTCATATTGTAGCATCAGTTCGAAGTCCGCAGGGGTTTATAAATGAGCGCGAACCTGTTATAAACAAGGTAAATTGGATTAATGAAGAAAGCCTTCAGAATGTGCGAGCCGCAATGCGTAAAGTGGTTGATGAGGGAAGCAGCCGTTATTACACGAATAATCCTGAAGTGCCTACAGCCGGTAAAACCGGAACTGCTCAAAATCCCCACGGCAGGGATCATGGCTGGTTCACCTCTTTTGCGCCGTTTGATGATCCACAAATCGTCGTAAGTGTTCTAATCGAAAATGGCGGGTATGGTTCTATTTCTGCTGCTCCAGTAGCTGCAGTATTGATAGATAAATACATCAATGGGGAAATCACACGAAACTATGTGTACAACTATGTCCTCAATTTTGAATCCAGACCTACTGACTCGGAGCTGATAGATGAATAACATCAGAGAATTTAGTTGGTCTGTAGTTTTTGTCTGGATTACCCTGTCTACGATTGGGATTATCGCCATTTATAGCGCAACTCAGGGGCCTGTATCAGAATTTTTACCGGAATACATACAGAATAATTTTTTCAAGCAGGTTATCTTTGTTTCTCTTTCTTTTTTCATACTTGCTGGAATTCAACTTATCTCGCCTCGAAACTTCATCCAGCTCTCCTATGCTTTATACGCTTTAGGATTAGTCCTGATGATTCTTACTCTATTCTTTGGAACAGAAGTGAATGGCGCCAAAAGCTGGTTAAGATTTGGACCATTCAATTTACAAACGAGTGAGTTGATGAAAATAGCTACGATATTAGCTACAGCTAACTATTTAACAAGCCGAAGAGATATTACTGCGGAAAATGTTAGGTACGCACTTACTTCTGTAGTAATTATTTTGATACCAACAGTCCTCGTTTTTTTGCAAAACGACCTTGGAACAGCATTGATCTTCTTAACCCTGATTCCCGTAATGCTATTTTGGTCAGGACTACCCTACGGTGTTTCTCTCTTCATTATCTCGCCGGCAATAATTGCTTACCTGGCCGTAATAGAATGGTATTATGGAGTGATAGCGGCCGTGATCCTGACTGCAATTATATTCTTTATTCAGCGCCGAGTTTGGTTATCAATTACTTCCTTAGTTACAGGGCTACTGACTACGTCGGGTGTACATCTGGCACTAACACAATTACTTCAACCTCACCAAATAGCCAGGATCGCTGCTTTCACAAACCCAGCTTATGACCCTACCGGTGCCGGATGGAATGTCATTCAGGCTAAAACTGCTATTGGCTCAGGCGGGCTTACCGGAAAAGGATTTTTAGAAGGAACTCAAACACAGTTAAAATTCCTTCCCGAACAATGGACCGATTTCATCTTTTGCGTAATTGGGGAAGAATTTGGCTTTGTAGGAGCTTTTATAGTGATCGGTGCATTCTTATTTCTCTTTATAAGGCTCCTAAATATGGCGGGCAGCCACAAGCACCCTTTCGCTCAGTTAGTTACTGTAAGCGTAACCTCTGTCTTCTTTGTGCACTTCTTTATTAATGTTGGAAGCGCCTCAGCCCTTCTCCCTGTAATTGGACTACCTCTTCCTTTTGTAAGCTATGGAGGGTCTGCCTTTATCACTAACACAATCATGTTAGCCATCTGTTTAAATATGGACTTCTATAAGCGGGAATTCAGCATCTACCGATAGTTACTTACTCCGCAATCTATCCGTGCCTAGTTTAAAAGAAGTTCTGTGATACTTAGTGTACCCAAAATCCTTCAATCCTTGTTTATGCACTTTGGTTGGATAACCAACATTGCTAGCCCAACCATACTCAGGAAACTTTTCGTGGAGCTCTTTCATCAAATCATCCCTGTATACCTTAGCCAAGATCGATGCTGCCGCGATACTCATCGACCGGTCATCCCCCTTAACAAGACAGGTATAAGGGATTAAAGAACTGATGTATCGATTTCCGTCAACCAATAAATAATCCGGAGTCATTTTAACCGAATCTACACATTTTTGCATTGTGTGAAGCGAGGCCCATAAAATATTAAGCTCGTTAATTTCGGTAATACTTCCCTCTTGTATCGACCAACTCAGCGCTTCTTCCTTAATACGTTTGCTTAATTCAACCCTCTCACTTTCACTAATTGTTTTGCTATCCCTTATTTCCGGAATATCCGTCTCGGGTTTAAAGACAACCCCCGCTGCTACAACCGGCCCGGCAAGACAGCCACGGCCTACTTCATCCAAACCCATTACGCGGGAATAGCCTTCACTCCATAATTGTCGTTCAAACTTAAGCCTGTCGATAATCTTTTGCTTTTTCTGAAATTGTTGGCCTCAAATATATTCAGTTAATTCATTCTTTTCTGATATAATGGAACTCATTTGACCAACTAAGTATTTGATTAGAAAAAGGAACCCGATTATGCATTTTAAATATTTTGAATGGGATGAACGGTATGCCAAATCAAATGGCAAATCTCCCTTTGATACACTTTGGGATTTATTCCAACAGTTGCTCACCATATCAAGCGGAGATGTAAAGCAAGCCCTGAAATGGCTTACCGACCTCGATAATCAGTACGATATTACCGATCAGTTTGATGATGGCTATTCATTAGGTGATTTCATTGATGAGCTTAGAGAACGAGACTACATCGAAAATGATGGCAGCGGTGGTGGCTTCAATATGACGAGGAAAACTGAGCGCAGCCTCAGAAAGCGTTCACTAGAAGAAATATTTAAGAATCTCGACAAAGGCGGAATGGGTTCCCATAAATCTCCGCATACCGGCCGGGGACTTGAGCGACAACCTGAAACCCGAAAATGGAATCAGGGCGACGACATTGGCCAAATAGACAGTGTAAGTACCATGCTCAACATGCTTAACCATAGCACCATTGATGCATTTAATCTTCAGGAAGATGATCTCGAAGTTTATGAAACCGATCATTACACATCTGTGGCAACGGTTCTTCTTATTGACTTAAGCCACTCAATGATTTTATATGGCGAAGACCGAATCACACCAGCCAAAAAAGTAGCGATGGCTTTGTCTGAGCTTATTATGAATAACTATGCCAAAGATTCTTTAGATATCGTAGCCTTTGGAAATGAAGCCTGGCAAATATCTGTAGACGACCTCCCCTATTTAAAAGTGGGCCCTTATCATACCAATACAAAGCAGGGTCTTGAAGTAGCACGTCATATCCTCCAGCGTAAGAAATATGCGAATAAACAAATTTTCATGATTACCGATGGGAAGCCATCTTGTATGATTGAAAACGGGAAGCTTTACAAAAACAGCTTTGGCCTAGATCGGAAGATTGTGAATAAGGTGTTAGATGAAGCCGTAAAATGCCGGAGAGATCAGATTACCATCACCACCTTCATGATAGCCCAAGATCCTTACCTGCAAAGTTTTGTACGGGAAATGACCGAAGCAAATAAAGGAAAAGCATATTTTGCCTCTTTGGATAATCTTGGTGGATACATCTTTGAAGATTATATCCAGAATAGAAAAAAGAATGTGAAATAAAAAAGCCGTCCAAATCTGAACGGCTTAAATCTTTTTAGTAAGAGAAGAGTTTTTAACTATTAGTTAAATACTCCAAGCTCTTGCATAACAGCATCAGTGATATCATACTCAGCCTGATATTCATCAGAAGCATAAAGGATAATTAGGTCACCACTTGAAGTTGTTGTATTCAACACGTAGCTAAGTCCTTTTCTTTCAGCAACTGCGTCAATTGCAGTGCCAATTTGTGTAAACATAGGTCCTAACAATTCCTGTCTTCTTTGTTGAAGTGCAGCTTCAGCTTCCTGCTGTGCAGTACTTAAATCCTGCTGGAGTTGAGCTAAACGCTCTTGTTCACGCTGATTAGCTTCTTGGGTTCTAACGCCTGCTTTCTGCTCATATTCAGTTACCTGCTGCTGGAAAGTTTGCTCTTTCTGAATGAGTTCTTGCTGTTTTTGCTCGGCAAAGTTCTGCAATCTTTTTTGAATCGCAGCCATTTCAGGCATTTTTGCTAGTACAGCTTGAGGGTTAACGTACCCGATTTTCATCTCTGTTTCCTGAGCAGTTGCTACATCTAGTGTAGAAAAAGCAATAAAAAAGGAAATCAGTAATAGGCTTAATTTCTTCATTAGTATCTTATTGTTGGCTATGATTATTTTAATTTTTCGATAATTTTACTGGTGATATCAAGGCGCTCACTGCTTGCAAAGAAGATGATCGCATCGCCATAAGAAGTCCCTTCATTCAGAACCAGATCTAAATCCATTTCCTGAGCAACTTGCTCCATTGCGGTATTCATCCGCTCAATAATAGGTGACATTAACTCACTTCTCTTTTGGCGAATTTCATTCATCATCGTTTCTCGCTGTTGCTCAAACTCTTGATTTAATTCAAGTAGTTCTTGCTCTCGTGTTGAGCGCTCCTGCTGAGATAAACCAGACATTGAAGTTTCATAGTTTGAGAATACTTGCTGAAGGTCTGTTGCCTTTTGAGCAAGTTCCTGATCTCTTTGATCAATCAATGCATTTATCTGTTGGTCTACCTCTTCTACCGCCGGAAGTTCACTCAAAACGCGGGAAGGATTTGTATATCCGATTTTCACTTGGGCAAATGCATTCTGAATGCCAATGAAGCCCAATAGTAAAAGTACGGCTGTAATTTTTTTACTCATAATTATGTTTGTATCGTTAGTGCTAATTATAAATGTTTTATGACTTAATTGTCTTTACTGCTCTTCAATTTCTATTCCCAATTCTAACAGAATATCTTCATTTAAATTGTATTCATTATTAGCATAAACCATGTAGATATCACCTGATCGGTCGAACACAAAATCAAAATTATTCAGTTGAGCAACTGCCCTAACCGCTGTAAAAACCTGACGCTGAATAGGTTCCAGAAGCTCTCGTTGTCTTGAGAAATACTCACCTTCAGGACCAAATTTTTGTGCAAGAAATTGTTCTTTCTCTCTTTTCTTTTGAGCTATTTCTCTTCTTTTTTGATTACGAATTTCTTCGGTATATAGTATTTCCTTTGCCGAGTAATCTTCTTCGAGCTCCTTAATTTCGGTTTCAAGCTCAGTAATCTGTTCCTTCCATTGGTTACTTAAAAGGTCCAGCTGTTGCTGAATGCCTTCATACTCAGGTATTTGCTGAAGAATAAAATCAGATTCATAGAACCCAATTTTTTGTTCCTGAGCTATAGCAGCCTGAGTAAATCCGGCTACAAGAATTATTAGAAAGATAAATTTATAAAATCTCATTAGAATGGTGCTCCAATGTTAAACAAGAACTCCCAATTACCCGGTTGTACGCCACTGGTATTTCTTGGAATATCAACTCCATCAAACCTGTAACCGTAACTAAGATCAATTAACCCGAGAACCGGAAGATATAAACGCACTCCGAAACCGGCAGATCTCTTAACTCGGAAGGGATCAAAATCACTGAAGTCAAGATACGAATTACCTGCATCAGTAAAAGTATAAGGTATTACCTGAAGCTGATCGTTTGAAACAGCAGGGTATCTAAGCTCTAAGGAGTACTTACTGAACATGGTACCACCTACTTTCTGTCCATCTACAATCGGTGCAATACTTTGACTGGTTCCACCTGGATAACCTCTCAAATCAATATTATCGTATAAGAAGCTTTGACGTTGCTGAAGCTGAGTACCACCAACCAGGAATTTATTAAGCTGACTTCTTTTGTCTTTAGTGAAGTAGCCAATGTATCCATAGTTAACCATACTGGTCAGTACTAGCTTGTCAACAAGCGGCACATGATGCTGATACTCTGTTCTCAGTTTATAATACTCTGAAAATCCGGGTAGTGGCGGTGCTGCTTCAAAAGAAAGAGTAAACTTAGAACCTGTAATCGGCGAAATTGGGTTTACCAAAGAATTACGCTCCAATACCTGCTCAAAAGTCAGTAGACTAGAAGTACCATCAGCTAGGAAAGATGAGTTTCCTTCGATGTTATACAGCTGATAACCAATTATCGAGCGTGTTGAGAAGTAATCATCTGGCCATTTCAAGCGCTTACCGATCGAAACAGAACTGGAAAACAATTCATTTCTTTCCGTAGAATTTCTGTAGTTCAGCAAATTGTAAGAAAGATTGAAACCTACTGAGGTAGGTTTTCCTCTGAACCAAGGCTCCTGAAATCCAAAACTATAGCTTTGATAACCGGTTCCTGTAACCTGTACGCCTAATGAAAGGTTTTGACCGTCACCCGATGGGATTGGAGTCCACCCTCCTTTTTCAAATGCTCTTTTAAGAGAAAAGTTATTGAAATTAACTCGGGCTGAAAGAATCACTCCGATACTTGGTCCACCATAACCACCGGAAAATTCAAAGTTACTGGTACTTTGAGTATCATCTAAGCGATAGTTGACGTCAACGGTTTTATCTTCGCGGTTCGGCAATACGTCAGGTTCAATATTCTGTGGATCAAAATACCCAAGCGTACCTAGTTCACGAATTGTTCTAATGATTGCATCTCTGCTATACCGGTTTCCGGGAGTTGTTCGAAGAGTACGGCGAACCACATCATCATGAGTACGGGTATTACCTGAAAACCCAACATTTTGAATCGTAGCTATTTCATCTTCATAAATATCAAAATGGATGTCGAGGGAGTCTTCCCCTACTTTCGTGATGGTTGGGACAGCTTGGAAAAACAAATACCCAATATTCTGATAGAGGCTGTTAATATCCGTGTTATTCTTATTGATATTAACGTTCTGGTCGAACTTAGTTTCATTAAACACATCACCTTTATTGAATTCAAGGGCTTCAGTGAGTCGTTCATCCGTGTAAACCGTATTTCCTTCCCATGTGATATTTCGGACTTTATACTTTGGTCCCTCTGCGATGGTCAAAACAACCTTTAGGGCTTCTTTATCTTTAAACAGACCATCATGAGTGTAGCTATAAACGGTATCACTTGTCACGCGTACGTCTGTAAAACCATTTTCTCTGTAGAAGGTGAGCATGCTTTCAAGCCCTTCTTCAAACTCTTCTTTCTTGTATACCTTTTTTCCGAAAATCTTCCACCATGCGTCTTCTTTCAACGGTTTCATTTTTCGGCGAAGTGTCCGTTCTGAGAAGGCATCATTTCCTTTAAAAGCGAGGTCCTTGACTTCCAGCCTTTTGCCTGGTTTAATGTTGAAAATAAGACGAACTCTATCTTCAACCCCTTCTACTTCTTTCGTCTCTGTCTCAATTTCTGTGTACCAATAACCTTTCTCTCTGTAAAAACGCTTGATGGTATTTCTAGCCTGACCAACGGCTGCCTCGGTGATTACGGTACCCGGAGTAAGTACCAGCAGATCTTCTAAGTCTCTGCGTTCAGATCGCTTAATTCCTTTTAACTTGAACTCAAGGATCCGAGCCTGTTCTTCAACTTCAATCTGAAAACTAATTTCTGTAGCTGTGCGCTCTGTTACGTATATCTTTATATCAGAAAATAAACCTGAGCGGTATAATCTGCTTATAGAACGATTCAGCTTGTCACCGGGGTATACAATTGAAGTACCCTCAACAAGTGTACTTGCGTTCTTAATAAATTGTGGACGTGTATTCTTATTCCCTTCAACCGTAACCTGCTTAATTATATACTCTGCAGGGGTTAGTTCAGTAGGATCAGTTAAGTTAATATCTTGAGCCTGTAAAAGGTGGGAGGTAAAGCCGAACGTCAATAAGGTTGCAAAAAGTAATCTTTTCAAAAGTAACAACACGCCTTTTGGTTAATGCTTATGATTTTTTGTTTACTAAACGAGATGAAAGAGAGTTTTCGTCTTTAGAAGATGGAATTTTTCCAAATCTACGGTCTCTTTGCTGGTAAGAACGAATTGCTTCGTATAGTTCATCTCTTCTGAAGTCTGGCCAGTATGTTTTTGTAATGTAAAGTTCTGAGTATGCTAACTGCCATAGCAAGAAATTACTGATTCTATATTCACCACTTGTTCGGATAATCAAATCAGGATCAGGTACATCTGCCGTGGATAAATGATCGCTAATCATTTGGTCGTTGATTAGCTCTGGGTCCAGGCGGCCTTCTTTAACATGTCGGGCAATCTTCTTTACACCTTCTGTAATATCCCATCGCCCTGAATAGCTTAATGCCAGGCAGAGTTCAAGTCTATTGTTATCTTTGGTGAGCTCTATGGCTTCCTGAAGTTCGTTTTTGCAAGCTTTAGGAAAACGATCCATCTGTCCTATTGTAGCAAGACGAATATCATTCTTATTTAAATTCTCTGCTTCTTTTCGGAGGGAAGAAACCAGCAATCTCATCAATCCTTGCACTTCCGCAGATGGACGTCCCCAGTTTTCAGTTGAAAACGCATACAAAGTTAGATACTTCACACCAAGCTGAGCACAAGATTCCGTGATATCACGAACTGAATCAACACCTACTTTATGCCCATGAAGACGAATACTGCCTTTGCTTTTGGCCCAGCGACCATTGCCGTCCATAATAATGGCTATATGAAGAGGGATTTCCCCGGAATTTTGCAGGGTTTCCTGATTCTCCTTGTCTTCTTCGGTTTGTACGGTGTTTGTTAAAGTAAGCTCTTTCAAGTGATTTTTGGGCTGATTTTGAAGCTTTGAAAATTAGAGCTTTGCTTGTCCTTTATCAAGGTAAATAATTCAGTCATGAAGTCAGTTTCTGTTCCAATGAAATCATTTCAAGAAGAGCCAAAGCAGCCTCGCCGCCTTTGTTTCCCTTCTCCCCTGCACGTTCCAGGGCTTGTTTCACGTCATCGGTTGTAAGAACTCCAAAAGCCACCGGTTTATTATGTTTTAAAATTAAATCCGTGATTCCGCGGTTTACAGCGTCGCAAACGTATTCAAAGTGAGGAGTTCCTCCTCGTATTACAACTCCAAGCGCAATAACCCCATCCACTTCCCGGTGTTCGAGTACCTTTTGGACAGCCAGTGGAATTTCATACGAACCGGGACATTTCACAACGGTAATATCCTCATCAGAAACGCCATTTCCTTTTAAAGCCTTCAGTGCGCCGTCCAGCATTTTGTCGGTAATCATTGAGTTCCATCGGGAAACCACGATTCCAACCTTTACATTATCCGGATTTGTATCACCTTCAATAAATTCTACAGCCATATCAGTTTTTAATTTCTATGATGTTTTTTCTTTGTTCAGTCATCCTTTTCATTTTATCAATATGCTTATAAGCAATAGTCACCACGCCCATATGTGTGTAACTGGCTCCTGTACCTTCGTGAGTATCGCTTCCTCCAGTCATCAATAAGCTGTTCTTTTCGCAAAATTCAGTGTATTTCTTCTGCAGTTTGAAATTGTGACTCGGATGTATGCATTCAATCCCGTCGATTCCGGCATCTACAAAAGCCTGAATTTGTTCGGAGTTATATAATCTTCCCGGATGAGCCACTACACTTGCTCCTCCAACGTTTTTGATGATTTCAATCACCTCACGATAGTCTGGATATGTATTTTCAATAGATCCTAACTTTTGATTACTCAAATATCGAATAAAAGCTTCTTTGGGACTGCTAACATATCCTTTTTGCGTAAGCACTCGCGCTAAATGAGGTCTTCCAATATTTGCTCCGTTAGCTTCAGCCCAAACCTCATCATAATCCACATCCAAACCGGATTTATTTACCGTTTCAATAATACCTTTGATACGGTTTTTACGAGCCGTTTTCTGCTGCTTTAAAAAATCTTCCAGATAATTGGTCTCCGGATCAAAATAATAAGCCAGTATATGAACCTCATCATCACCAAGGGTAGAAGTTATTTCTACTCCCGGAATGAGTTCAATATCTAACTCTTTGGCTTTATGAATAGCTTCAAAATAAGCCTTATAAGTATCGTGATCAGTTATGGAAAGGCTGACAAGGTTTTTATCCTTCGCCATCTGTACAGCCTCAATAGGTGAAAGTCGACCATCAGAGCAAGTGGTATGAATATGTAGATCAGCTTTGGAAGGCATCCTCTAATTTCCTGAGAGCAAATTAACTAACTCTTCTTCATTTGAAATAAATTCAAGAGCCTTTAATACGTCTGGATCCGTTCTTAATCCAGCCCTAACTCTTCCCGACTGACCCTCATACCGAGAAACTAACTCCAGGTACAATGTCCGGCGAATATTGGATTCGTCTTCTGTAAACTGCGCTTCCTTTTCCTGGGTAATCGCTGACTGCAAACCTTCGAGCTGTGGAGTTGCACTTTCTACTTCCTGTAGTTTTTGGCTAAGGTCTGCCAGTAATTTCTCAGAATCTGTAGTATAGCTGAATCCTTGCTCCTCTAAATATGCTCTGAATTCTTGGTAAACCTCGTCGGGAAGCTCGTTATAATCAAAAGCGGAATGCGTTGCTTCATATTCAGTTGCAAAGTCGAAGTACATCCCTTCCCGCAGAAGAGCAACTTCAAGAATACTCATCTTTTCGTTTTGTGACACCACATCAGGCTCAATTCCCCGGCCTTCATAAACAGTTCGTCCATTTCTTGTTTTAAATTCCCTTTTGGATGAATCGGCATCCATAATTACAGAATTCCGCCCCTGATGAGTGTACTGAACCGACTGAATACTCCTGCCGCTAGGAATGTAATATCGGGCTACTGTTATCTTAAGAGAAGTGTTGTAAGGTAACGGCTTTACAACCTGAACTAATCCTTTTCCGAAGCTTTGTTGTCCTACAATCAAGCCACGGTCTAAATCCTGCAGCGTCCCGGCTAATACTTCGGATGCACTGGCACTTCCCTCGTTAATCAACACCACAACCGGTTTATTGAACATCACCGGTTCGCGGGTCGTAAAGTTCTGATTATATTCTGCTACTCTCCCTCTAATATCTACTGCTGTAATTCCGGGTTCTATAAATTTATCAAGAATACCAACAGCTTCCTGAAGGATTCCTCCCGGATTATCACGGACATCAATGACCAGACCATTTAAATCCTGATCTGCCATTAGTTCAATCATTGCCTGGCGAATTTCTTCAGCCGAATTGGTGCCAAACTGAGACAAGCGGATATAACCGGTATTATCTTCCTCTCCAATCCAACCTGAGTAAGAGATATTAGACACTTCAATTCGACGGCGTTCAAGAGTAAAATCAAGCGTTTGATCTAAACCAAATCGCTCAATCGACACCGTAACTTCACTCCCTACTTCTCCGCTGGTTAAAGCATTCACTTCTTCCGGCTGTAATCTTTCTGTTGAGACTCCATCTACAGCTACAATTACATCTCCGGCTCGAATTCCAACCTGCTCGGCCGGCCCGCCTTCTGTAGGTGCAATCACAACGACTTCCCCATCACGATAACCGGCTTGGATACCAATCCCGGCATAATTTCCACGAGACATAATCTCAGCTTGCTCATTCTGTGCCTCATTGAAAAGCACCGTATAAGGATCTAACGTCTCTAGCATAGCATCGATCCCATTTCGCATAAGCACTTCGGGGTCGACTTCATCAACATATTCAAGGGCTACATTTTCGTAGCCTTTACTGAAAATGCTGAAATTTTTTTTGATCAGGAAATAGATATCAGACTGTTGAGCGGCTATCCCTGCGGAAGCCAGTACCACGATTGCTAATGCAAATACTGCTTTATATTTCCCTTTCTTGATCATAAGTAAATTAGTTACTTGAAATGCGCAGGGTTTGTCCTACAAAAATTCTGTTTCCAGAGATGTTATTCAGACTTCTCAATTCACTAAGGCCAACTCCAAAACTCTCAGCGATCTCGCTCAATGTATCATTCTGACGAACAGTGTAGGTTGTGTAGTTATCGCCATCTGTGGAAGTGTTAGCTGAAGCAATAAAGATATTCTCGCCCTGGCGTTGTTTTCTTTCAATAGACTGCTTCTCAGAATAGCTCATCTCATTCACTTTTTTATAGTGACTTTCACGGGTTTTAGGTACATGAACAGTTAATGACTGTCCTACACGGATTGTATTACCTATACCATTCCATGTGCGGATATTCCAAGCTCTCACGTCAAACCATTCTGCAATATGACCTACAGTATCCCCGGTTTTAACATTATAGGTAACCGGTGTAGAATTTGCAGGAGCACTCACTTTTGATGAAGAAGATGAGGTTCTGGATGTCACACTTTGTTGCTGATTCGTAGGGCGGTTTGCTGAAATTTCTGAAACACTGCCTTGAGGAAGAGGAACGACTATTTTCTGTCCCGGATAAATAGTGCTCGAAAGATTTTCATTTGAGCCATAAAGTCCGGCAACAGTTGTTCCATATTTACGGGCAATCAGTCCCAATGACTCTCCACTACTCACCGTATGCATAGTGATATTTTGACTTCGGCTTTCTTTAGGGATTTCCTGATAATTAGCTAAAAACTCTTCTCTATCGGTAGAAACAGGAAGTTTTAAAGGATATTTACCACCCGGAGGTGTTGCCCATCTAAGCAGTTCAGGGTTGTAGTCCTTCAGTTCATTTGTTGAGATTCCTGCGGCAGCAGCTAGTTCTGTAAGCTCCATCAAACCGTCAACTTCAACAACTCTATAAGAGTAAGGCTCACCTTCATATGTTTTTTGAAAGCCAAACTCTTCAGGATTCATACCAATCATGGTTGTCGCTATAAATCCGGGCACATAACCTCTTGTCTCACGAGGCAAATAAGGATAAGCAGCCCAGTAGTCTTCAACTCCACCGGCACGATTGATCGCACGTTTTAATCCGCGTGGACTAATATTGTAGTTGGCCATTGCAAGATGCCAGTCACCCCAAATATTATATAAATCTCTTAAGTGACGAGCAGCAGCACGGGTTGCTTTTTCCGGGTCACGACGTTCATCAACCCACCAATTTACTTCCAGACCATACACAGAGCCTGTTGCACGGATAAATTGCCACATTCCAACAGCGGCTGCCCAACTTTGAGCCGTAGGGTTGAGTCCACTTTCAATAAACGCCAAATAAGTAAGTTCTTCCGGAGCGCCTTCTTCTCTGAATATCTTGCGCATCATTGGCTGATACTTTACTGCTCTCTGTAGCCACGTCTCCATCACTTCAGGCCGGCGGAGTGTATAATAAACAAGGTGGCGATTTACTTTATCATTCTGAATAAGAGGCACATCCGTTTTGTTGAGAGCTAAATCATCCGGAAAATCATATTCTTCCTTCATCCAGCTGTCATCTTCTGAAAACAATTCTTCCTGAATGGCAAAGATTTCACCTTCTGGCTCATTGCCAACTTCGGTTATTCCATAAAATTGGCGGTATTCGGAAATCACTGAGCGATACAATTCTGTAAAGCGCCGGTCTCCTCTTATTTCAGGATAGTCGTCTAATAAACCCTGTGTGGCTGCAAGTGCATCATTGATTTGAGCCTCAGCTTCCAATGGATCATTACTTACCTGAGCATCCATGGCCTTGATATGGATTCGATATATATCAGAAATCCGGCTCATGATATCTTTCTGGAAGTTATCCAGTTCCTGCATGGCAGGTTGCTCTGTTACACCTTCTCCATCTTTAATGCCCTGCATGGGGCTTCTATAATCTAAAAGCCGTAATGGCATGTCTTTTAACTGGAGGGTTGCAGTCGTATCCTGAGCAGAAATGCCCGGAGCTAAAAACATACAACAGATGAAGGCTATAGCCGTAATTCGTAACTTAGTAAGCATGTATTAAAGATGATTTAAATTTTATTAGGGTAAAGTACTAATTATTGTATTGAATTGGGAGAGTTGAACACACAGCTACACCAACGGTAAAGATGCTTAATTAGCGCCCTTATTTTTCAATTTTTTCGGACTCAAGCATTTGCTTTTCTTTACCCGTCCATTGCTGTGCAAGTGGCCATCTGCGGCCGGTTCCAAATGCTTTAGCGGAAACTTTAAGTCCAGGAGGAGCTTGAAACCGCTTATGTTCGTTCAGATCTACTAAACGAAGTGTACGATCTACGATCTGTTCGTCTATACCGCTGCTGATGATTTGTTCTCTTGATCGCTGTTCTTCCAGGTAGTATTCCAAAATGGTATCTAAAGTTCCGTAGTCTGGCAAAGAATCTGAATCTTTTTGATCAGGCCGTAATTCAGCGCTTGGGGGTTTTGTGAGAATGGCTTCGGGAATCACTTCCTGGCCATAATATTCTTCATTCAGCCATCGGCAGATATTATACACTTCTGTTTTATACACATCAGAAATCACAGACAAACCACCTGCCATATCACCGTAAAGTGTGCAATAGCCCACCGCCATCTCTGATTTATTTCCTGTATTCAGCAGCATATAACCAAACTTGTTGGCTATCGCCATGAGTATATCACCGCGTGAGCGACTTTGAAGGTTTTCCTCGGCAACATTGAATTCTGTGCCTTCAAAAATGGGAGCCAAAGCATTAAGATATTCTTCGTAAATGTTTTTAATCGGGATTTCAAGGAGCTCAACCCCCAAATTGTTGGCCAGTTTTTCAGAATCGGAAACACTCCCTTCTGAGGAAAAAGCTGAAGGCATCGTCACGGCTTTTACATTTTCAGCACCAAGCGCTTCTTTTGCAATCGTACACACCAGTGCAGAATCTATACCTCCACTTAAACCAAGAATCACTTTTTCGGCTGCTTTCGACTTTTTAAGATAGTCTTTCACTCCAAGCACCAATCCTTCAAACATAACCTGCTCTTTGGAAGGTGTTTCAAAGTTAGCTTCTACTTCAGAAATCGATTCAACGGTGCCGGTGTCTTTATCAAATTCTATATCTACAGCATCGGGCTCAAAGCGTTTTGAGCGTGCCTTCATCTCCCCCTTTCCGTTAAAAGCCAGAGAATCACCATCAAAAATCAGTTCAGTTTGGGCTCCAACCTGATTCACATAGAATAAAGGAATACCAAGTTGCTCAGCATGATTCCTCAACATATTCTTTCGGGTAACCGGCTTGTCCTTATTAAAAGGAGATGCTGAAATATTAATGATAGCTTTGGCTCCTTTCTTAGCTAAGACTTCCGCAGGATTCACATCATAAATATGGTACTGGATGTCATTATCATTGTACCAAATATCTTCGCAGACCGTGATACCAAACGGAAAACCGTCGATCATCACCGGCTCAAATTCTTTACCAGGCTCAAAATATCGGAGATCGTCAAAAACGTCATAAGTTGGGAGCAGTGCTTTGTGAACCCGCGTGACTTCTTCCCCTTTCTGAGCAACAATTGCCGAATTAAAGCTCTTTCTACCCTTCCCGGTCAGGTTCT
The DNA here is from genome assembly GCA_002694685.1 of Balneola sp. NCBI lineage: Bacteria > Pseudomonadati > Balneolota > Balneolia > Balneolales > Balneolaceae > Balneola > Balneola sp. The sequence goes on along the minus strand of NZMW01000004.1, from coordinate 722,333 downwards.
CCGTGATAGAGCCAAATATGACCGTTGTATTGTTTGTGGATTGAATGATTTCCCGGTTCACTTTATACATCAAATCCAGAAATACCTGCCGCTCCAATAAATCCATAGGCGGATATCCTGAGGTCACTAACTCGGGGAGAAGTAATAAATCAATTCCATCACCCTCAGCTTGTGAAATAGCCTGAAGGATGAGCTCTTTGTTACCGGTCAAATCCCCAATTGTAGGATTTATTTGTTGAAGTCGTATCTGCACAGTTCCTTATTTAATTCGTTTCAAGATAAGCAGTTCATGTGAAAGTTGAGAGTTGTTAACCCAATGTTTGGCTTTATCTATTTACAACCCCTCAACTATTATTTTATATAAACCGTTTTGGTATTAACAAACTCATGAATACCATAAAGTCCCAATTCCCTGCCATAACCAGAGTGTTTAATTCCACCAAAAGGAAGACGTGGATCTGATTTAACAAAGTCATTTACAAAGCAGCATCCGGCTTCCAATTTAGTAGCTGCTATTTCCTCGGCATGTGCTACATCTTGCGAATACACTGAAGCTCCCAATCCATAATTTGTGTCGTTGGCCACTCTGATTGCTTCATTTTCATCCCGCACTTTTATGATACTTGCCACCGGACCAAATAATTCTTCCGAGTAGGCTGGCATTCCGGGTTGAACATCAGCAAGAATCGAAACCGGATAATAGGCGCCATCTCCATCTGGTTTTTCTCCACCCAATAAAAGTGAAGCCCCTTTTTCTACGCTCTTTTGAACTTGTTCATGAAGTTGGTCTCGGAGGTCTGTTCGTGCCATCGGCCCCAAATCAGTATCCTCATCAAAAGGGTCGCCTACTTTCCGTGATTTCATTAAGGAAGTAAACTCCTCAACGAATTCATCATAAACATCTTCAACGACCACAAATCTTTTTGCTGCAATACAGCTTTGTCCGCTGTTTAAGAGACGAGAATTCACACAAGTTTCTGCGCTTGCTTTGATGTCTGCATCTTTGAGAATGATTGAGGGGTCACTCCCACCAAGTTCTAACACTGTTTTCTTCAACGCCTCACCGGCTTGTGACGCAACTGCTTTCCCAGCTTTAGTACTTCCGGTCAGGGTTACCGCGGCAATCCCTTCATGCTGAACTACTTCTTTCATCTCTGATTTATCACGGATGATAGTTCGAAATAGGTCCTCTGGGACACCGGCTTCATGGATAATTTCTTCAATCTTAAGCGCGCAGCCCGTCGTGTTTTCAGAATGTTTGAGGATGGCACCGTTACCGGCCATCAATGCGGGTGCTGCAAAACGAAAGAGTTGCCAAAATGGGAAGTTCCACGGCATAATTGCCAGAACTACTCCTAATGGATTGAATGTCACATAGCTTTTTGAGGCATCTGTTTCTACTGCTTCATCCGACAAAAATTCCTCGGCATGTTCAGCATAGTACTCACAAACCCAAGCACATTTCTCAGCTTCGCCTATTCCCTGCTGCAGAGGCTTCCCCATTTCCTCGGCCATTAATCGACCAAGTTCTTCTTTCTGATCTTTCAACAAATCAGCAATTCGATTTAGGTAGGCAGCTCGTTGCTCGAAACTTTTCTGTTTCCAAAGTATCTGAGCCTGATTTGCTTTCTGAATAATTTGATCAACCTCACCAAAGCCCATTTCTTTATAGTCTTTGATGAGTTTACCGTTTGCGGGATTGATGGTCTTCATATGGTTTGTTTCTGATCTGAATTCCCTTTTCTTTTTAAAACTATTTGAAAAGGATTGTAATTCCGATTTTTTGCTCCACTTGGGATTTTGAACCATGATTTGCAGGATTTGCTTGATTCTACTTTATTCTAAAAAATTCGTGACCGTCCGCTAAATCTGCTTCATCCGTGTTCAATTACGCATGTTTTTCTACTGCTACTAAAATGGTATCCAGCACGTCATTCAGCAACTCATCTTCAATGATAAGTGGCGGAGCCAGCCGGATGAGTGTATTGGAATGGAGCGTCCATCCAAGCAAAATGCCTTCATCAAAACAATCCTCCACTACGGCTTTTGTAAGCTCCCAGCTTTCTAACTGAAGACCAAGCATGGCTCCTTTTCCCCGGACTTCTACAATTCCTTTTCCGGTCAGCTTCTTTTTTGTAATCCGCTCGATCTCTTTAGCTCTGCTCAGATAATCTCCAGAAAGCAATTCTTTGAGATTCGCATAAGCAGCGGCACAACTCACCGGGTGACCGCCAAAAGTAGTTACATGATTTAAAGGGGGATCGTATTTAAAAGTCTGAAAATATTCTGAAGAGGAAACAAAAGCTCCCATCGGCATTCCGCCGGCCATTGCTTTTGCAAGGCATAAGATATCAGGGACGACCTCATATTCTTCGAAGGCAAACAGCTTGCCCGTACGGCCAAAACCACTTTGAATTTCATCAAAAATAAGAAGTGCACCTGCTTCTGTACATCTTTCCCTTACGGCCTGTAGCCATTCTTTACGAGCTGGAATAATTCCGCCTTCACCCTGAATGGGCTCCATAATAACTGCAGCGGTTTCCTTATCAATCAGCTCAAGACCTTCATCTGCATTGAAGTCCAGAAAATGGACGTCTGGCAATAAAGGCAGATAAGGATCCCGATAAACATCACGCCCGGTTACACTTAAAGACCCATGTGTATCGCCGTGATAGCTATTCCTGAAGCCTATAAGTTTGGAACGTCCCGTATACTTCTTTGCGAGCTTTAAGGCCCCTTCATTGGCCTCAGTGCCACTATTCACAAAATAAACCTGATTCAATTGTTCAGGAAGATTATTAGTGAGTAACTCTGCAAATTCAACCTGAGGCTTTTGAACAAATTCACCATAAACCATTACGTGAAGATGCTTATCAACCTGTTCGTGAATCGCTTTAATCACTTTGGGATGGCGATGACCCAGACTGCTCACAGCGATACCGGAAATGAAATCTACAAATTGCCGATCGTCTTTTGTATAAAGATATGGTCCTTCCGCGTGCGATATTTCCAATCCCATTGGAGCATCGCTTGTTTGGGCTACAAATTGCAGAAATTTATCTTTCAAAGGCTTTTCATTTATTCAAACTGAAGATAGTAAGGATGTTTGATAAGTGATAAGCTGATTGCGGATTATTTAGCACTCCATTCATCCAGCAGTGTGAGAAATTCCTGCTGAACAGCCTTGCCTTTATTTCGGGCATACCACAGATGGAGATTTTGGGTTGCAATCTTATTCTCAATACCTGGGTCAGCTCGTTCACTTAAGTAAGTTTCCTGAGCTTCTTTAGGTCGTGGACCCCATTCGCCGACTACATCTAAAGTATCTGATTTGAGGGCAATTATCTTGGGAATAGAACGCGAGCCATTGGTGAGGAAGGCATCCATCACCTTAGGATATTGATCTCGCAACAAAATTTTAAGCTCTATCTTGTTGGAACTCTCAGCCATTTTATTGATGAATGGGGCAATTTGTGCACTGTCTCCACACCAGCCTTCAGTAATCATCACCCAAACCATCTCATAAGGAAAAGAATGCAATTCTTGAGTCAACTCATCAGAAATCTTTCCTCGCTTATCCCACTTGGAAGATCGGTGGATATTCAGCTTGGTGTATTCGAGCTGACTTTCTGAATTATCATCGTTGGTCGTTTTCCCAACCGTGTATAGTCCGTTGATCAGATCAGTGTACTCTTCATAGGTAAGAGCATTATCGATGATATTTTGGTCGATGGCGCCTTCTGTCACTAAATACATATTTCCTGAGATTTTGATTAGTTCAAATTAGGCATTACACCTTTCATTGTTTATCGAAAGAACTAATCAGGCTGATTGGAAAGCTATAAGTTCCAATCCGGTTTTTGAAGTTCTGCGTATTTCATCAAAGACAATAAAACTATTTGGAGATTATATGAAGAAACGAAAATCAGCTTTAGTGGTTAGTGAAAGTCTTATTGTGAAACAAGAAATGAGAAGAATGCTTGGTGAACTTTATGTTCATAATGTGTTTGAAGCACGTGATTTTGATACTGCAGCAGAAACCTCCAAATCAAAAGCTCCAACTTTCACTTTCATTGATGCAGATTCAGACCCAGAGATGGTTCTGAAATTAGGTTCCTATCTCAAATCTGAAGTAAAAACACGTATTGTATTCCTCAAGAGAAAAGGGACATTTAATAAAGGTAATGATGAGGGTTCAATTTCTGTCCTTGAAAAGCCCGTTACATTAAACAGGTTGAATGATGTCATCCACCCTACTTTAAGTTTCAGTGCCTTAATCGCAGAAGCACAGGCACTTATAGAGCGAGAGCCTGCCACCCTAGAGTTCCAACTATAAACAGCACAAAGCTAAAAGAAGCGAAGAACTTAAGACGCATTACGGTTTCGTATTCCTCTTCCCTGCCTTTCAGTTTCCAAACGAAAAAGCTGATTAGCAAATACGCTGTTAATATTACCCCACCAAATATAAGTCCCAAAGTATGGGCTGTCTGAAATAGCATGGCAGATAATATGAATCCACCAACAAGGAATAAGATGGCAAAGAACCATTTTATTCCAGCCAATCCATACTTTATGGCAAAAGTCTCATCCCCTCTTTTGCCGTCCTCTTCTGTTTGATAGATTTGAGAAACCGGGTATAAACTCAAAATAATTAGGGCAACGCCTAAAGCAATCAGGTCTTCAGTAAAAGTAATGGGATAACCGCCTGCCGCTAAAAATCCTAAAAAGAAAGAGTTGTTTCCCGTACTCACTCCAATAGCTATTATACTTCGAATGGGCTTTCCCTTCCATCGAGCTAATGGGGTAGAATACAACCAAAAGAATAGCATGCTGATTGCATAGATGATTGCATAATTCCAGCCTATATACATTGCCCATGTAAGCCCAATAAATTGGATTACCAACGAAGCCGGCCACATCCATTGATTCATTTTTGGGGGTGATTTTAGCCCGCCAATGGGACCTTCGTCTTTATCCCACCAAGAGTTATAAACCGTAGCACCGCCAAACAATAGAATATGGACATTCAGAAACTGCAGCCAGAATTGTTCCCAGTTCACCTGCTCAACAAATAGTGCCGCAATCAAATATCCCCCCGAAAGGATAAAAAACTGGTAATGCAGACGAAGATGGATGAGAAAGTTGAGAATTTGTTTTGACATCCGAAGACAGAAATGAAAGATAAATTAAGATTATAAACGGTTTCCCCTGCTTAATCTAATCTTTAATTTTGAATTTTTAATTCCTAAATAATCATTCCTTATCTTTGCCCCATGTTAATAGAGACAGAACAGGTAGGAAATGTAAATCAGGTTTCAGAGTCGGAATGGCTTCAGGAAAAGTCAGCTCATGAACACCGGGTGAGTGACTTACTGGATGATTATTTGGCAGCCCGATCACGACATGAAAAAAATCCGGTTATGGATTTTTTATTCGAATACTATGCCTTTCGCCCATCCGGATTGAGACGATGGTCACCGGGAATGGGAGTAAAATTAGCTTTCTCTGATTTTGATCAGCTTCCTGAGATAAGTGAATTGACCCTTGATGATGGTGTTGCCTTTTTAGACCTAGCTTTGTTTCCTAAAAAGAGAATATCTTCCTTAGAATGGATGATTCAGATGCTCGAAAATACGCAATCAAGCCGACCTTCTTTCGGATGTTTTGGGATGCATGAATGGGCTATGGTGTATAAGAGCGATAATCCAAGGCATAATCAGGTACCCATGCGAATGGAGCGGGATGAACTTGCTGAGTTTGTAGAATCACGCCCTCTCCTTTGCACTCATTTTGATGCGTTTCGATTCTTTACCAAACCTGCTCAACCCATGAACAAGTTTGAGCTATCTCGCGAAAAATTTCATGAAATGGAACAGCCGGGCTGCATTCATTCCAATATGGACTTATACAAATGGGCTTTCAAAATGTACCCATGGATTCCAAGCTCGCTCATCCTCGATGCCTTTGAGCTGGCCGTTGAAGCCCGGCATATCGATATGCAAGCCAGTCCCTACGATTTGAGAGATCAAGGCTTAGAGCCTATCAAAATTGAGACTGATGCCGGCCGAAAGGAATACAAAGCCAAACAGGAAATGATTTTCCAGAAAGGCTTACCGATTCGGCAGCGGATTCTTGATAAGATGAAAGAGGTTTTGTTGAGAGTTGAGGGTTGATAGGATGATATGGTGATATGGTGATATGGTGATATAGTGATATGGTGATATAGTGATAGAGAGCATAGCCAAATTCATTCCTAATCACTTTATCACCATATCAACTTTCAATTTCATTGATGCCGATGATATACTTTAGCAACCACCTTCCAGCCGCTTTCAAATTTAAGAAGCGAAAGGTAATCAGTAAATACATGCTGGCCTTTGTGATGTAACTCTAGCTCAACAGAAGCTGCATTTCCAGTTACGCTTACATTTGTAAATTTTGGTTCCCACACGTTATTCTCAGGATCAAAGTCTGGATTCTCTTTTTGCCTTTTAGTCCCTTCAATCCAGTTTGAAATGGGATAGCGGCTTATCTCTTCACCATTAGCTGAGAAAATAGCAAAGTCTTTATGAAAGGTTTCGGCCATGGCTTCAGGATTTAATTCATTAAAAGCGCCATGTACATATCCATCCATGATTATTTCCTTCACTGCCGCTTCTTCGGTGGGTACATAGTTAGTGGCATTTATTCCCACGAGGATTAGCGTTAAAGCGAGAATGAAACTTAGTGTCCTTGACTTCTTCATAATTTGAAAGATTGAGATGTGAATATTATCTAATCGTATCACGAATAAATACGCTTTTAGTTACAATCCCGCCACTTTACTTATTCCAACCGTTGCATTCTTTATTTGAATGTGAACACATCCTTAGTCAAATAGCTTTTTCAACACCTCTTTAATGGTCGCGACCTCATCATCCCCAATTTCAAAATAAAAGGTCGCCCGGATGGTTCTCGGTCCAAATGGGATCATTATGATGCCCTGTTCTTCTAACTTCTTTAAGGCAGAAGTGGCATCTTCTTCAAGCACATCAAAAATGAGAATGTTTGTTTGAAGGCTATCCAAGTCAACAGAAAGTTTGGAACATTCCGCAATAACTTCAGCCACTTCTCTTGCTCTACGGTGATCTTCCTTCATCAAAGGCCAGTGATGTTCCATCCCATATTCAGCAGCAGCTGCCAGCAAGCCAACTTGCCTCATTCCGCCGCCCCACATTTTCCGATAGCGCCTTGCCGTAGCAATATGCTCTTTAGAGGACAGCAGCATGGAGCCGACCGGTGCTCCTAATCCTTTAGAAAAGCAAACGGAAATAGTGTCAGCAATTTCACCAAAAAAAGATGGCTCGATATCAGTAGCCGTCATTGCATTCCAAATTCTTGCACCATCAAGGTGAACAGCAAGCTCATGCTCATCAGTAAATGCTTTGATTGCTCTCAATTCTTCTTTGGTGTAGCACACTCCGCCACCTTTATTTGTAGTATTCTCTACACACACAACTTTTGTTTTGGGCTCCCAGTCATAAATTCCACGAACTGAGTTTTCCAGTACTTCCCGATTTAATTTCCCCTGCTTCCCCACTAACTTATTTATTTGAACACCTGACAAAACAGAAGCCGCAGAAGATTCATAATTAAAGATGTGTCCCTTTTCATCAATCAGAATTTCATCGCCGGGATTGGTTAACACCTTAATGCCCAGTTGGTTACTCATGGTTCCGCTGGGGACAAAAAGTCCGGCCTCCATCCCAAACATATCGGCTACTTTTTGCTGGAACTTATTTACTGTAGGATCTGATTCAAATACATCATCACCAACTTCAGCCGACATCATGGCTTCCAACATTTCCGGGGTTGGCTTAGTAACTGTATCACTTCTTAAATCAATCATAGTTTGTATTTTGCTTTTTCAATTTCAAGGAATATAATCAATACCTGCTGCGAACATAAGTCACGCTCACTCAGCTCATGAAAAAAAGTATTAAAGATCAGTACTTCTATTTATTAAGGAGACACTTTAGGGGGACATTTACACTTTGAAGATAGAAGCCAAATACGACATTATTATTGCCGGTGGCGGACTCGCAGGTTTAAGCCTGGCTTGGTATTTAGCCAAAGGCGGGTACAAAGGTGAAGTGCTTGTTGTCGATTCTGTTTTTGCGCCCGTTAATGATAAAACCTGGTGTTTTTGGACAAACAAAGAACCCCCTTTCCGAGATATCATATTTAAAAAATGGAAAAAAACCTGGGTATCTGTTTTAGACTACAGCACCTTTAGATATTTAAATGAATACAGTTACTATTGTATTCGCAGTGGCGACTTTCGTGAGTATGTGCTTCGTGAACTCACAAAGCGTAAAAATTTTGATCTGCTCGAGGAGAATATATTAGACTTCTCCTCTCATAAGAAAAAAGCTGTTTTATTGACTAAAGGTGGCGATAGCTACATTGCAGATTACATTTTCCAGAGTGTTATGAAGCCTAAAGATCTGGACAAAGACCAAATTAAATATCCGCTCAAACAGCATTTTTTGGGTTGGGAAATTAAGACCTTTGAGCCTGCCTTTGATCCAGAGACTTTCACAATTATGGATTTTGACAATGACTTCAGGCCCGGAGTCGGATTCATGTATGTGCTGCCCTATACCCATCAAAAAGCTCTGCTGGAGTTCACCGTATTTTCTGAGGATACTCTAAAGAAGAAGGAGTACAAGAAGCGGATCAAACATTATTTGTATCATAATTTTGGGCTGGATAAAGAGCATTACGAAATCAAGCGAAAAGAGTATGGTGAGATTCCCATGGAAGACCGCCCTCATATTCCTTATTACCAAAATAATATTATAAATCTGGGGTCGGTTGCCGGGCAGACAAAGCCGAGTACCGGCTACACGTTTACCCGAATTCAGGATTACACACAGGGTCTTGCCCAGAATCTTATTCAGGGATTTGACCCTCTTCCTCCGCAACAGTCAAAATTCAAGTATCGTTACTACGACCTGCTGTTGCTTCACATTCTATCCAACTCTACCGAAGATAGCCTCAGAGTATTTCAGTCTCTTTTTAAGAAGAACAACTTTGATGAAATTTTCAGATTTCTGGGAGAAGAAACTAACTTCAAGCAAGACCTCAAAATAATGTCCTCTGTGCCGTATATGCCGTTTTTTAAGGCCATTTGGAAGAATTTATGAAACGATAACAGTCTCACATCCATTTTATAGATTGAATAAGAAGTAGAAACACATATTCACATATTATTATGAAAACTGAGAAGCTTCAAGATTATACAACTGACCTTTACGCACTTACGAAGCACACATTAAGTGTGGTCAAAACACAAAAGACATCAAGCAAAGTTAACAACTCCAAAGCGGTAGATTTACTACATGATATTGATGTAGCATTGACGGAACAAATCAATGAGTTTGATAAGATGGAAGATTTTGTCAATGACTCTACCCTCGCGACCATCAAGGAAAAAGTAGCGGGTTTTTCAGGTTCCATAGCTGGATTTCTGAATACACAAAGAGAAGATCCCGTCTCAAAAATGTTACGAGACGATTACACGGCATTAGGTATGATTGCATCAGGATATACGATGTTGCATACGGCAGCACTAGGAGCCGGCGAAGACAAACTGGTTGATTTCACCAAATCAAGCTTAACGACGATTGCGGCTTTAATTACAGAAACAAGCCGAATTCTTCCTCATGCAGTAGCTTCAGACTTAGATATTAATCAAGTTGCAGAAGAGGCAGAAACTAATACTCAGGAATGCTGGAATCCTGAAAATATGATGGCTGAAGCATAATTTAAGCCTCATCCAGATTTGAACAAGCCCGGTCTGAGCCGGGCTTTCTTATTTCAAGGCTATTCGGAATAAAGATACTGGGATAGAAAAGTAATCGAAGCTGTTTCTGCTCTCAGTCTGTTTTTGCCTAATGAAATAAACTCCACATCATGCTCTTTAGCCAGCTGCACTTCCCGGTTAGAGAATCCACCTTCAGGACCCACTAAAAGTAGGTTTTCAGGCTTTGTCAATTTGCTTGGCTTATTTACTTTTGAATCTATATGAGCCATTAAAGGAGCATGATTTGAGTAGTGATTAAGAACTTCTTCCATCGACTCCAGATATAACACTTCTGGCAGCCACGTTCTTTTACTCTGTTTGAAGGCACTCATCACAATTGACTGCAGCCGCTCTTCGTTTATTTTTGAACGTTCAGAATGATCAGCGTTAAATACACAAATTTCCCAGGCTCCCAACTCTACTGCTTTTTCTACGGTAAACTCTAAACGATCCCTTTTCTTTATGGCTCCAAAAGCCAATACCTTCTTTATCCTGGGTTCAGTTTCAAAATCTGTTTTCTGAATTTCAGCTATTACTGATTTTTTGCTAGCGGAAATAATACCTGTTTGGTAGATATTTCCTTTTCCATCAGCTGCATACAATTCATCCCCTCTTTCAAAGCGAAGCACTTTTGAAGCGTGCACTGCTTCTTGGTCAACCAGCTCCAGCTGATTTCCTTTGATGTTTTCAGGATGTGCAAAAAAGATATTGTCCATAATTAAGCGCTATGGTGCTAATCACAAATAGAATTTATTCGAAATTCAACATTCATTAATCGATATCTGATGTTCTCTTATAGTAGGCTCCCGGCTCAAATTCTGTCTCACCGGTTTCGAACATTAGTTCTATATAAGGAATACATAACCCACAGCTGTTGCTGCAGAAGTTATCAGATTGCAATTCTTCAATTTTAGAATACCCATTAGCTTCTGCATACTCCTTAACTTCATTGAAGTTTTTTTTGTGGCAAATGCATTTAGATACTAAAAATGAGCTCATGGTTGCTTGAAATGCTTTCCGAGTTTCAAATCCTGCCCTTGGTAATTGCTATCGATTTCTTCCCCATAAACAAAATCGGGTTTCTCGGCATTTGGCTCAAATTGCATGCTGAAGAGCGTTTGTCCGTCTTCAATCATGAAGGGAACATCGTGGGAACGGACTTCTAAAACGGCTCTTGCTCCTTTATCCGTTACTGACCCGCCAAACCCACTGTCAAAAAATCCGGCGTAGTGTGTGCGAAGCTCTCCGGAGCCCGTATCGTAGGCCATCATTTCACAAGCAAGGTGAGCCGGTACTCGAATTCGTTCTTTTGATGCAAAAATATAGAATGCTTCCGGCTCCAAAATAAGCTGATTATTTTGCTGAGCATAGATTGGTTCCCAAAATTCTTCTACAGCATAATGATCGATATGATCAAGATCGATATAGTTGTTGTGCTTCTTCGCTTTATATCCAATCACATCTCCCTTTTTACCTTTCAAGTCAACACTCATGAAAAGTCCTTGCTTCACTTTGATCTTCTCCATTGAAACCGGCTTGTAATCTTCATCAAATAGCAAAGGATCTGAGCCATGAACACGCAATAAGTCCTGATCAGGAATAACTTCAAAGCCATGACGAACACGCAATTGATTTAACCGCTGTCCGGTTTTCACCTTGATGGAAAAAGACTTGGGAACCACCTCCAGATATAAATTTCCTTTGTAACCAGGGGTGATTTCTTCAAATCGGTGGGAGTAATCGGTAATCACTCTTGTAAAAACATCCAGGCGTCCGGTCGAACTTTTAGGATTAGCTTTGGCAGAAAGGTTTTCAACGGTTCCTAACCTAATCTCACTTTCCTTTTTACTGCCATTTACCAAACCCGATTGCACAGTGTGGGTAGATTCAGGTAGATTTAATTCTTCAAGCAGCGGGATTATGTACACACAATTTTGCTCAAGAACGGCTCCATCCTTAATGGGTACCTCATACATCTTCAGCTTGCCAACTTTCTCCTCTACCGTTTCATTTTCAGGTAAAAAACTACAGCGAACACGATAAGCAACCTCGCCAAGCCGTAAATCAATAGAGTTGGGCTGAAATTGATTTTCCTGTATGGGATAGTCTTTGTGCGACGTGATAATACCAAGCTCGGAGAGGAGCTTGAGTTTTTGGACCGGTAAAATTCCTTTGGTGCGAAGCTGAACTTCTTTCAGAGTCTCAGACATATCGAAATTACGTGCTTGTTTTCAGAGGAAGATAACGACCACATGTTAATATTCAATATGGAATCATGAATAATAAACAATGAGTCCCTTTAGCTTATCCAATCTTTGTAGAGTTCGGGCCTGCGATCCCTCAAGAACAGGGTTTGGGCATGGGAGCTTTGGACTTCTTCAAGATCTAAATCACAAAATAAAATTTCCTCAGTTCCTGAGCCCGCTTTGGCAATCACCTCTCCGGCCGGATTACTCACAAAGGATTCCCCCGCAAAAGTCAGTTTAGGCTCCTCACCCACTCTGTTACACAACGCTGTGAAATAACCATTTTGGAAAGAAGCCGTTCTTATTTCAGCTTCATACAGACCTTCGGGCCATTCACCCACCGACCCGGCTTGCGGGATAAACACAACTTCTGCACCAGCAACCGCCAGAGCTCTCATATATTCCGGATAGTGCCGATCGTAGCAAATTGCTATCCCAATCTTGCCAAATGGAGTCTCATAAACCGGTGCTCCATTATTGCCGGGCGTATAGTATTCTTTCTCATGAAAGCAGGCATAATCAGTGATATGGACCATTCGGGTTACTCCCATTATTGAGCCATCCACATTAATTACCGGAGAGCTGTCGTAAAGTGCATTTCCGGCTTTCTCGTATAAGTTCAGGACAATAACCACTCCTAACTCTTTTGCCAGTTCAGAAAAAGCGGTGGTTATCTCTCCTGGAATTTCTTCAGCATGCTGAGCAGGCTTCTCAGGGTTTTTGTGTTGTGGGTAGAACGGCTCAAAAGCAAGCTCAGCAAAGCAAATTACATTGGCCCCTTTTTTTGCTGCTAACCTTGCAGAGGTCAGCCCTTTATTCAGGTTTTCCGTTTTACTTGGAGTACATTTTTGTTGAATGAGAGCGATTTTCATAAAACAATGGTATGCATTTTATTAGCCGAAATCGATATCAAAATTTCAGTATTCAAAATGATTTTAGCCGAAAAAATATATTATATTTCTGAAATTATTTTTCATAGTTGTACTCAATACACTTACTAAATGAAGGTAACGCTTAAAGATATCTCTGAAGCGACAGGGTTTTCGATATCGACGGTTTCAAGGGTGATACGCGGTGAAAGCGGTGCTCCCGATAAAAGCTCTAAAAAAATTATATCCAAAGCGCTTGAATTGGGCTATCCGATTCAAAATAAACGCAAAGTTTTGCCTGCAGTACAAGCTGCTACATTTGCCTTAATCACTGAATTCAGACCCGGAGAATTTTACAGCTCTTTCGTCCGGGGATTTATTGATAGTGCCGAAGAAAAGAATGTCCGCATCAGCATGTTCAACTCAAACCCGGTCATAGAAGAATTGAAGCCCGTTTTATCTCATATCAGGGTATTAGGCTATCATGGAGCCATTCTTTTTCTACCCGGATTGAGTGAAAGTGATTACCAGAAAGCATTAGAAGCAAGTCCTGATGACTTTTCAATTATTTCTTGCTCGAATATCGATCACTCTATAGTTGATACTGTTACTTTTGACTCCTATCAGGGTGCTTCTCTTGTGGCTCGGCATTTTCATGAACAGGGGTTTGAAAAAATGGGAATTATAGAAGGCCCTAAAAAACTGACCGAAGCTAGATTCAGAGTGAATGGATTTACCGATTATGTTAATCACGTTGCTGAAAAATCGGTAGTATGGACTTTTCCGGGCGATTATTCTGCTGAATCCGGAGTCAGGGCATTTCACGCATATCAAGAAAGTGATATAAAACCTGAAGCTATTTTTGCTCTAAATGATGAAATGGCAGTCGGTTTCATGGAAACGGCTAAAGCTCATGGCGTAAATATACCCCAGGATTTGGCCATTGCAGGATATGATAATCTCCCTCAATGCGAATCACACCATCCCAACATAACTTCAGTAGATACAAACTATAACAAGCTGGGAAGAACCGCTATCGAACAGATGATGTCACTCTTCAAAAATCCCCAGACTCCTGATGGCATTGTAAGCATGATTCCTGTTGGGCTGAAAGTGAGAGACTCAAGCTTAAGGGTTAAAGACTAATATTCGGCATGGGCATAAAACACCGCTTTATTTAATCAGCGTCATTTTTTTTGTCATAACCCCATCCGATACTTTCAGCTTATAATAGTAAACGCCGCTAGCGAAACCTGTTGCATCCCAACTGATACGGTAGCTTCCTGCTGATTTCACTTCGTTGACTACCGTTTTAACCTTCTGCCCCATCGCATTGAAAATATTTAAAGTAACGTTGCTGGATCTGGTTAATCTGTACTCGATAGTAGTAGAGGGATTAAAGGGGTTGGGATAGTTCTGATATAGGCTGAAGGTATCTGGGTTTTCTCCTGACTCAATGCTGGTCGCCTGAGCAGCTGCTACAACAATCTTAAACCTTGGAGTCAGGCCTGATGTTTGTTCTACCTGCTTTAACAGCTTTAACTCTTTCTTTGGTAGGTTTTTCGACGTCGATTCAATTTCAAACTTATAGGATTTATAGTCCCTCATCGATAAGGAAACACCGGTTTCTAAATCCAATAGCATCAGTTCCCAATGTTCGGGAATGTTTCTAAAAACCGGCCAGCTCAATGTATAAACTCCGCTCTTTCCATTGTCATAAACCAGAAGATTATATACTTGTTCTCTTTCGGGATTTAATGCTCTTGCATCCTGTACCAATAATCTTGTTGAATTATCTCCTGTATCAGAAAAAGCCAGAAATGGACGTCCATCGATTGGATATAACTTGCTGCCATCAAAAGGATCGGTTGATTCTGATGCGGCAGAATGAAAAAATAGTTTAGATGACTTATCCGTTAAGGAATTCGGACCTTCAAGGTGCAGTTCGATTTCCCTAAATGAAGGACTTTGTTGCTTCGAAAAAGAACCAGCTGTTGCAGCAGTATCTGTTTTAGCAGAACTTGGGATCGTCAATTTAGTTGTTGATGAACCTGCACGTTCAAGAAAAAAACCAGACCAAGTACTAATTATGGTGTTTGTTCCAAAATTAGCTGTGCCTAGCCCACCAGAATCATAATAATAGACTGGGCTTTGTAGACCACCTTTGGTACCTCCACTTCCATTTCCTGATATTTCATCCAGTTCCAGATTGTTTAAAAAAGGATTACCTACCAGAGTGAATGTATTCGAAATACTTAGCGTAACATCCCCTTCAGGTTCTTTGCCCATTGCATTAATTGTAACTGGAAGATCAGAGCTCCCTGCTAGTTTGTTGTCAAAGAAATAGGTAAGAAAACCATATCCATCACCCCAAGAGGTGTAAATATCTGTCGGCGCTGAATATCCATTTCCAGCTGTACCATCAGAGGCAAGATTGAGGTAGAAGTTAGGATCAGCGGATTCATTTTCGCCACCACTAATTCCCTGAATGGCCGTGTCGTCCGTAAGTTGTGTTACCGAGGCTCCTGTCACCGGAAAGGAAAGCACCCTCCACCCCGCATCTCCTGTAATTACAACCTGAGAAGTAACCGGCTCAATCAAAACCTGGAAGCTTCTGCTTGTGGTAAAGGAGTATTCCGATTCGTCGCTCATATTAATGGTAGAGTCAAGATCAGTATCAACCAGCCATAATTCCCACAAATCAGGAATGTTTTTAAAATTCAGCCAGCTGATTGTGAAAGTCCCTGAAAATTCTGAATCTTCAACTTCAAGACTATAAGTCTGAATGGTATCAGGATACAAGCCCCTCGCATCCTGTACTAATTCAATTTCACCTTCTCCAAAATCCTGAACAAAATACATATATGGATTGCCCGGCGATATTGATGCTAGCTTTGAACCATCATAAGCGTCCTCACCTTCGCTTCCGTTTTCGTAGAAATATAATTTATTACTGTAATCAGTAGCTCCATTTGAAGCATCCAGCCGTAGCGAAATTTCCCGAAAGCTGACGTCTTCATTTTGTGCGAATAAGGTGGAATGCAACAACACAAAAGAAGCTAAACTAACTACCGTAAAATTGATTTTGCTGATCAAAGATTTTTCTTAATTCATTCAGATAAAAAAAATGGCGCCCGAGATTAAGGCACCATTTAAAATATAAATATCTATTTAATAAGCTTACATTTTGTGATCATCAATTTCAGCATCTTGTGCTTTTTTTCGATCTCTAAGCTTCTTAATTGCATACCCGCCACCTGCAGCGGCCAGTAAACTCAGTCCGCCATCAATCGGAGCCTGAGAAGGTGCAGAAGGCAAACCGGGCTGGGCTACAACAATTGAAGCTAATGCTAATAAGAAAGCGAGGGTCAAAGAAATATATATCAGAGTTCTCATAATCTTGATTTTGTATGGATGATCCTGAATAGTCGAAAGTAATTTACATGAACTATTCAGAGTTCATAAATAATTATTTAATTAATGTCATTTGTTTGGTGAATACCTGGTTGCCTGCCTGCAAACGATAATGATAAATTCCACTTGCCATATTCGAAGCATCCCAGCTTGCACGGTAGGTGCCGGCTGATTTCGTCTCATTAACTATCGTAGCCACCCGTTGACCCATTACATTATAAACGGTAAGCTTAACAAAGCCTGTCTCAGCAATACTGTACTGAATATTTGTGGCTGGGTTAAAAGGGTTCGGGTAGTTTTGCTCTAGTGAAAACTGTTCGGGTGTTGTTCCTCGTTCATTACTGGTCGTTACGCTGCTAGACATCCTGATACCAAATCTCGCACTTACTTCTTCAGGAGCAGCTTCAACTGCGGTCAGATTTAGCACACTGGCATGCGGTGCTTTCTGTTTAGCTTCAACGGTAAATTCATACGATTCTCCTGGAATCATATTTACTGTTTCACCCGTCTCAAAATCAGTAAGGGTGAATGTCCAGTCAGAAGGGATATTCTTCATTTCAGGCCAGCTGAGTGTGTAGGTTCCGCTAAGTCCGGCATCAGCCAGTGCTAACTCGTATACCTGATCTCTCTCCGGTTGAACAGGACGAGAATCCTGTACATAAAGCTCATCACCGCTTCCAAAGTTGTTTACAAATGATAGATAAGGTGAGCCGTTCAGAGGAGTAAGCTTTCCTCCATCAAACGCATCTCTTCCTTCCACAGCCTTATTTGTAAAATACAGTTTGTTAGATCTATCAGATAGATTACCAGGTGCTTCCAGTAATAATTCAACTTCCCGAAATTGATCTGAGTTCTCCTTAGAAAATGAAGCAACGGTAGAAGTAGTGCTTGTTTTACCGGCTTCAGGGAAGGTGATCTCTGTTGTTGAACTACTATTACGTTCGATAAAGAATCCCTGCCAGGTACTTAGTATTTCATTATTGCCAGAACCAAAATTTGCAGTAATCCATGATCCGCTTTCATCGGTACCAGCTCCATCATCCCAAACACTTACTGGACTTTTGAGACCATTGTTAACACCCTGTCCGGAATCATTTCCTGTTAGCTCATCTAGCTCAAAATTGCTGTTAAAAGGATTACCAAGTAAAGCCCAGCTATTTGACACAGTCACACTTACATCACCCGAAGGTTCTGTCCCAAACGCCTCTAATGTAATTGGTAATTCAGAACTCCCTGCCGTAGTGTTGTCGTAGAAATATAGAATAAACCCACGACCGTCTCCCCAAGGGGTAGTTACATTTGTAGGTACCATATATCCATTCTGGGCGGAACCGTCTGATGCTGTATTAATGTAAAAATTTGAAGTTTCACCGGCATTATCTCCACCCGTAACTCCTTGCACAGCCGTGTCATCAGAAATGTCTTCCACAGTTCCATCTTCAACAGGCAAAGAAAGCATTCTCCAACCTGCATTTCCAGATATTTCAACGGTGGGTTGAAAAGTTGAACCGTCAATACGGGTACCTGGAGAGAATAAAGAAGCGTCATCAGTATCTGCTGATGAATGATCAGCAAAGTCACCTGTCAAATCTGGGCTTCTGGTTTCCGACTGATCAGAAGCACCTCCGTATTCATAATATATTAGTGTATTACTACTTCCATCTTTCACTTCAATAGTTTCTCCACTATTGCTTAAACCTACGCTTCCACTTGAAGCAGTTTGTACTTCTGAATTACCAAAATCACCAGTCGGAGTACCGCCTCCAAATATCACAATACCTTGCATTGGGCTAAGGACTGTTGGGTCAGTAAACGTATGCTCTGTACTCCCGCCAACTTCGACCGTCCAACCAGTTATAGTTAAATCACTGCTCCCTGTATTCACAAATTCTATAAATTCATCATCAGCAGAATCTCTTGTACCATCGCCATTCGCGTCTCCAGTTATATCAGTAGCTGGGTCAGCAAAAATTTCATTTAAAACTAAATCAGGTGCCTCTAATGTAGTTGCATTATCCGAAGGTACTGTTCCATCTGTTTTGTAATTAATATTAGATCCGGAATTTGTGTATGAGTAGATTTCAAAATAGTACTGGGTATTTGGATTTAGTCCTGAAAAAGAAGCAGATTGAGTGCCTTGAGAGATATTTAATACAGCTGAACCATCAGACAGATCAGTATCATCAGATTGTGCAGTACCATCGGAAGGAACTGAAAAAGAATTATCATCATTCGCTAAGATTAAATAGCTATCCGGGAGCGTAACACTGCTTGCATCTGTCCAAGATAGATCAACTTTCTCTACACTTGTTGAGGTTGCACTAAAACTAGTCGCATGATTCGTCGGTTCTGCCTTTAGAGTATTCTCTTCTTCAAAAACAATTAAATCATCAAACTGTAGGTCAGCATCACCGGTGGTATTATAGTCAAAGTAGAAGGATATATATGAGAAAGTAGTATGAGTGTTGTCAGTTATTGAACCGTAAGAAGTAAAGTTATTAAATACTCCATCCTCATCATTGTCAACAAATAGTTCCCATGACCCAGATGGCTGGCGGACAACTTTAACACCCATAAGATCACTAGTATTAACGTTCACTTCTGCTGTAATAAGATCGGTTACTGCTCCACTTGTAATTTTATGAAGGGTTATATCGTCGCTTGTACCATTAAAATTTACACCCACATAGTAGCCATTTTGTGAACCATCAGCCGGATTAGCTTGGTCACCCATCAAAAGAACTCCAAAATTATTTGGACCAGATGGATCAAACGAGCCGTTTTTCATATTAAACCTCCAAGTAGTAATACTGTCACTTAAATGGGTGCCCGAAACAGCCTGATATAAAAATGATTCACTGTCACCAGAAGACAATGTGTTATCATGCTGCAACGAATATGTTCCACTAATAGGGCTCGTAGTAGATGCGGACCAATGATCTGTAGAATCATCTGTCCAAGAATTCAAATTACCCGCTTCAAAATCGTCTGATAAAAGTGTTGTCTGCCCCATCACATTACCTAAAAATCCGAAAACCATTAATAGTGAGAAAAGCAGTGTCGTAAATTTTTTCATAAATGATACCTTGTAAATTGATTCAGGTTTTAACCTTGAATAGTCAGTCCTTTAATATGATAATCAGCACGATCAATCTTTGTTAACATACTGTTGTCATTTTATAACCAAACTAAAAAAAGGCAATTCTGATTAAGAATCGCCTTTTGGTAAAAACATTAGAAGAATTTAACTATTGAGGGGCAGCGTCAAATTCTACAAATAAAAAAAGCCCCGCACTTAAGTTGAAGTGCGGGGCTTTTGAATATCTTACTTTTTCTTCTTGTGTCTGTTTTTTCTCAGACGTTTTTTACGCTTATGCTTTGCTATTTTTGCGCGCTTTCTTTTCTTACCGCTTGGCATAAATACTCACCTAAAATTTATTAATAGAATTACTGTTGTTCGAACACAGCTAAAATAAGAAGATTTATCGGTTTTCTAAATTCATTTTTCAACCATCTGTGCTTCGTTCACAGCTTCTTTAAAATCTTTAGACATTTTTAAAACCGGAGCGAATTGTTCAGGGACAATAACTTCTTCATTTGTTTTAGGGTTTCTTGCCACACGCTGCGCACGTTTAACAACCTTAAAACTTCCAAAGCCACGAAGTTCAATATTTTCTCCCCGCTTCATCGCATCAATAACGGTTTCCATGAAACCATTAACTACGGCTTCAGTTTCTACTTTGGTCAAACCTACAGATGAAGAAATTACATCTACTATGTCTGCTTTAGTCATGATTTAAAAGATTGATTATTAATTAATATACGGTTTTCGAAATACTACAATGAAAACAAAGCTACTTAAAAATCGTTCACTCCCAAGCACGGATTTTTAGAAATTCATATAATTTTTTCAAAAGTTTTCATTTTTTATTGAAAACAACTTCTGTAATCAAGGGGAAGCTAATCGTAAAGTAAATTACTTATTCTAAATGCCAAACGTGAAGAACCTTATTGCTTCACTTGAAATCCATCTTGTCAAAACTTCATTCATTGCTCAATTACTTGGAACTCTGAAGTATAATCACACAAGGATTTATCTATTTAACAAGGTATTCCTTTAATATTCCGAAATGTTTTTTACTTTCTGCCTGCCTCTTAAAATTTCTTAACCTATTAATAATTTATTCATGGAAGTATTTGAACAAGCTGTAAACTGGTTGAACAACCTCGTTTGGTCAACCCCCGAAAAGTTTCCCTTCATGGTTGTTGTGCTTTTGGGATTTGGAATCTTCATTACGCTCCGACTCGGGTTTGTACAGATTCGACGATTTGCTCACGGTATAAAATCTGTTATGGGAGTTTACGATAATCCCGATGATACCGGTGATGTCAACCACTTTCAGGCCTTAACTACAGCTCTCTCTGCAACCGTAGGTATTGGTAATATTGCCGGTGTTGCTATAGCCATCCATTATGGAGGTCCCGGAGCCCTTTTCTGGATGTGGGTTACTGCTTTCTTTGGAATGGCAATCAAATACGCTGAGTGTACACTGGCTGTAAAACACCGTGTGCAAAATGCCGACGGTTCTGTATCTGGTGGACCGATGTATTATATCGAAAAAGGCTTAGGTGAAAACTGGAAGTGGCTTGCAATCTTTTTTGCAGCGATGGCGGTAATCTGTTCATTTCTTACCGGTAATGCCGTACAAGCCAATACCGTTGCTGACACCATGTACTCAACATTTTTAGTACCTGCCTGGATTACAGGGATCTTCACTGCTTCCGTAGTTGGTATTGTTATTGTAGGTGGGATTAAGCGTATTGGCCAGGTAACTGCACGACTGATGCCCATCATGGCTCTGATTTATGTGTTAGGTGCACTCACCATTTTACTATTAAATGCCAGTGACGTAATTCCTGCTTTTAAAACTATTTTTGTTACTGCTTTTACTCCTGAAGCCGGACTTTTCGGAATTGTTTCCGGTGGATTTTTAACCACATTGGTTTGGGGAATTAAACGAGGTTTATTTTCGAATGAAGCTGGTCAGGGTTCTGCCCCTATCGCTCACGGTGCTGCGAAAACAGAAGAACCGGTTCGTGAAGGTGTGGTTGCTCTGTTAGAACCATTCATTGATACCATCCTGATTTGTACAATGACCGGTTTGGTGATTGTTAGTACAAACGTATGGCAAGAGCGCCACGATGTACAGTTTGATCCGGTTACCGTAGAAAATACCTATGTATTTGACGAGGACGGCGACACCATGCTTTCTATTGTGAACGGTGAAGCCACCGATGGTTATGTAGAACGAAATGATGCTCCAACCGGAATGTTTTATGCTGATGAAGAACGCACTACTCCATTCACAGGATCCATTGATGTTTCCAGTGGATCAGCGGTGATTATTTCTGCCAGTGGAAATGAAGTAGAAGTTTTATATACCAGTATCGCTGAGAATGGGGCTCCTCTTACTTCGCTCGCTTTCGAGAAAGGACTCTCTTCTCTATTCCCCGGCGGCCAAATGATTGTTACTATTTGTGTGCTCCTGTTTGGTATCTCAACCGCTATTAGTTGGAGTTACTATGGAGACCGTTCCATTCAGTATCTGGCCGGCGATAAGTCGATCATATACTACAAAATAGTATACCTGGTGATGCATTTTATTGGGGCCATCTTCCCACTTGCAACCGTTTGGGCTATCGGTGATATCGCGCTTGGTTTGATGACCTTCCCGAATATCATTGCCTTGTTTGCCCTTTCAGGTTCTGTAGCTGTAGCCAGCAAAAAGTATTTCACTAAAATGGAAGAATTTGAAGCGAAAGAATCATAATTCACCTATGGAAAACGTCACAGAAATAGACCATCCTGTCGTTAAGCGCTATCTCAGTATTCTCCGGAATAAAAAAACTGAGACCGCGCCTTTTCGCAGGGCCATGAGCACCATCGGTACTATTTTGGCTTATCAGGCACTTACTGATTTGCCTATGAAAACTTATGATGTAGAAACGCCCATTCAGACCACAACAGGTTATGAACCATCATCTGAAGTTTTTGTAATTCCCATTTTGAGAGCTGGGCTTAGTTTAGTTGATGGGATCATCAGTTTTATGCCGGATGCAAAAGTTGGGCATATTGGTGTTTATCGTGATGAACAAACTCATGAACCCGTCAACTACTATCATAACTTTCCCGGCGGCTTGAAGGGAGCCTACACATTAGTTGTAGACCCGATGTTAGCTACCGGAGGCAGTGGTTCTCATGCTATCAAATTCCTAAAAGAAAATGGAGCAGATAATATTAAATTCGTTTCCCTTATCTCTGCTCCTGAAGGAATTGAACGGCTCCAGAAAGATCACCCCGATGTCCCGATTATCACCGCATCAATTGATGAGAAATTAAATGAGAATGCTTTCATTGTGCCTGGTTTAGGTGATGCTGGTGACCGATATTTCGGTACGTTATAATTTAAGCCGTTAGCTTTCAGACTTCAGCTGTTAGTAAGAGACACCTGATGGCTGATTACTGACAGCTGAAAGCCATTTCGCTATGATCTAATCATGAAAAACATCCACCTTTTCTTACTGCCCATATTTTTGCTCCCTCTGACGACAAGCTGTGGAGAACTTACTGAGTTTGAGAACAAACAGGTACAGGAAGCACTAAGCGATTCTCTTTTCACAACTACTGAAAGCTGGGGAATTGATATGGAAGTGCTTGAAAACGGAAAGCTAAAACTCAAACTTTCCGGGAGTTATGCTGCCTCAATTAAAGACGAATCTCGAAATTTAACCAAGATAAGCGGCCCCGTTTATATCGAGATTTTTGACGAAGAGGGAAAACCCGATACTTTTGTAAACGCAGACAGCGCCGTCCATAAACCTCAGGATTCTGAATTTGAGCTTTTCGGTAATGTTCGAGTTGACGCTCCGGGTGGCAAGAAACTTCAATCTGATTACCTGAAGTGGGAGCGCCAGCGAGATCGG
Source organism: Balneola sp. (assembly GCA_002694685.1). Lineage (NCBI taxonomy): Bacteria > Pseudomonadati > Balneolota > Balneolia > Balneolales > Balneolaceae > Balneola > Balneola sp. Next base: position 698,973 of record NZMW01000004.1, on the reverse strand, counting down.
GTAAGCACTCCTGAGTTTGTCATATTCATTTCTCCGCCCGACAGTATTGCTGCCCAAGGCTTTTTTGGAGACTCAGACCTTAACAACTACACGCTGAATGAAGGCGGCGGAAGGGCAGTCATTGAATAAGCTTAATTCTAAAAGATTGCAGTTGTATATTCATGGCATGACCATATCACTTCACCTAAAAGTATTATCTAAGTTATTAACCGGGCTTTTTTTCGTGCTGGTTTTATCTACCGGTTTGATGGCTCAAAGTGTGGTAAATATTGAATCATTCAGCCGCGCTATTGGCGCCACCGTTGATGGCGAGCAGATTCAAAAGCTGTATAACGCTCGCCTCACAACGGGAAATATTGAAATGGTTTGCGACAGTGCCTGGCGATTTATCAACCGCAGTGAAATTCGGGCTTTTGGGAACATTCAAATTGAAACGCCTCAGGAAACTATCTGGAGTGATACCCTTTATTATTACAACAACCGGGATCTCAGTTTACTTAGAGGGCGGGTAATAATTCAACAAGACAGCACTACCCTTTTTGGTAAAAAAGTAGACTACAACTTCTTTACTAAAGTCGCTTATTTTGAAAACGGCATTCGTTTGGAAGATCAAAACGGAACCTTGATTGCTCAGCGTGGAACCTACTTCCAAAACCAAGACAGCGCTATTTTCAAAGGCAACGTGCAGCTTTCTGATTCTGCTCAATATGCCGAGGGAGATAGCCTTTTCATTAATCGAAGGACGGAATATCTGCAGCTGTACGATAACATTTTTGTTGTGGATAGCACCAATAACGGTACACTCACCGGGGATTATCTGGAGGCAGACTCCACAGGAAGGCGCTTCGTAGATGGGAATGCATACCTCAGTCGAGTCAGTGCTGACACGTCTGATACAACCCATATCAACGCAACTCAGCTGTTGCTTTTAGAACAGGATTCTACCTCACTAATTCGAGGTTTCAAGAACGTAAAGGTTTGGTCTCCTAAGTTTTCATCCAATTCTGACACCCTGCTTTACGATTCTTCCACAGAGATCTTTGAACTTATTTCAAACCCTATTGCCTGGCACGAAAATATTCAGCTTACCGGACCCTATATTTCTGTTGAAATGGACAGCAACGAAGTACAGCAACTCCGTTCATATTATAAAACCATTGCTGTTCAGGAAGACAGCAGCACCGGCAGGCTTCATCAAATTAAGGGTGATACTTTAATAGCCGATTTTACAGACGGAAATTTATCCCGCATTAAAATCTATCCCAATAGTCAGGTTTTGTATCACACAAAAAATGAACAAGGAAATCCTGATGGAGCAGTGGAGTATTCCTCACCAACCACTACCATGTATTTCAAGAATGGTGATCTAACCCGGGTTACAGCCGGTAAAAACGACGGCTATTTCTTCGAAGAATTTGCAGGACTTGCTGATCGTGAATTAGATGGCTTTGCATGGAATCCTGAACTCAGGCCGGAACGCCCAACAGAAGAAGTAACTCCCCGCTTCCCGCCCGTTCCTAAAGAACGCCCCTTCGAACTTCCAAGACGATTCCTCGACTACCTAAACACCCTTGCTGAAACTGAATAAAACTTCAGCATTCAATGTTCCTTGTTCAATATTCAGTATTCGCTATTCCCTACGCCTCCTCTACCTGCAAATTATTCTTAATAACCCGATCCTGCACGTCCCTCGGTACCTGCGCATAATGCGAAAACTCTCGGGTATAAGTCGCACTGCCCTGAGTCATAGATTTAAGCTTAGTTGAATAATGATCCAATTCCTCCAGAGGAACATGAGCCTTTATTTTCTGAATTGAACCTTCGCCAGCCATGCCCTGAATTTGTCCACGGCGTGTGCTGAGGTCACTCATAACATCTCCCATAAAATCAGAAGGAACTGATACTTCAATTTCATACACCGGCTCCATCAGCTGGGGATTGGCTCGCATAAATCCATCCCGAAAAGCCATTAAGCCAGCCGTTTTGAAAGCAGCTTCGTTTGAATCAACGGAATGCATGGAACCATCAAAAACAGACACCCGAATATCACGGGCTCGGCAACCGCTCATGGGGCCATTCTCCATTTTCTCCATCACTCCTTTTAAGATTGCGGGCATAAATCGGTTATCAATGACTCCACCAACAATGCAGTTTTGAAAAACCAGCTTGCCGCCCCAGCTTAAATCATGCTCTTGAACATCCCGAACTTTGAGGTCATCCGGTGTTGACATCCCCTCGGTATATGGCTCAATAAGGAGTTCAACCTCTGCAAACTGTCCGGCTCCTCCAGATTGCTTTTTGTGCTTATACTGTGCTTTAACTCCTTTAGTGATCGTCTCCCGATATGGGATTTTTGGGGTGATAAATTCAATATCCAGCTTAAAACGATTTCTAAGCTGATCTTCGATCACAGCTAAATGTTCTTCACCTTGTCCGTGAATAATCACCTGCCTTAATTCCTGACTATGTTCAATTAGCACCGAAGGATCTTCCCGGTGAATCTGATGTAGTGCATGTCCCAGTTTATCTTCATCACCTTCTTTTACCAATTTTACAGCGGTTCTGATAGTTGTTGGTGGGAATTCAATACCCTGAAGTTTTACTTCATGACCTTTTTCATGAAGGGTATCATTTACTTCTCCATCCTTCAGTTTTACAACGGCTCCAATATCTCCGGTTTGAATTTCATTGATTTCAATCCTTTTGTGGCCTTCCGTTAAAAACAAACTGCCAAGCCTTACTGAAGACGAATTACTGCTGTTCACCAAATCCATTCCCGGGCGAATAACACCGCCATAGGTTTTGAAATAGATCAAATCTCCCACATGCGATTCGGAATGTGTCTTAAATAGAAACATGACCGGTTTTCCGTCAGGATTCAATTCAAACACTTCACCATCTTCGGTTTTAGGAGGGTTTCCTTGCAATGGGTTGGGTGCCACATCATCCAGAAATCCCATAACACGACCCGTTCCCATGTTTTTGGAAGCACAGCTCACAAACAGTGGGAAAATCTGTCCGTTTACTAACGAGATATGAAGTCCTTGCTGCATCTGCTCTTCATCAAGTTCGCCTTGCTCAAAATAGATGTCCATTAAAGTCTCATCGTTCTCGGCAATGGTTTCTACCAACTCTTGATGAAGCTGCTGGGCTCTAGCTTTCTGAGAATCAGGAATCGGCAATTTATCCGGTTTCCCTCCTTCTTTCGGAAACTCATACATCGTCATTCTTAGCACGTCAATAATGGCATGAAAATCCGGTCCCTCACTAAATGGGAACTGAACGACCGTAACTTGGCGCCCAAAATGCTCTTTGGCTTCCTCAACCGTTTTCCAGAAATCAGATTGATCAGTATCGAGCTTATTCACCACAAACATGGAGGGTACGTTATACTTTTGTACATTTTTCCAAAGTGAATCCGTGGCTGTTTCAACTCCCTGCTCGGCATTTAGTACAAAAATTGCAGTGTCTGCTATACGTAATGGGCCAGCTACTTCTCCTATGTAATCGGAAGTTCCAGGAGTATCGATCAGATTAATTTTATGGCCGCGCCAGTCCAGGTTTAAAAAGGAAGAGTGAATTGATTTCTCTTTTTCCTTCTCCAGCGAATGATAGTCAGAGACGGTATTCTTCTCTCCGACTGAACCTCTTCGGTTAATTGCTCCGGCTTCGAAAAGCATCGTTTCGGCTAACGTTGTTTTTCCGGAGCCTGAATGCCCCAACAGAACAACATTACGAATTCGGGTAGGATTATATACTTTCATAGGTGACCTCCATTTGACTCCAACTGACAGTACCATCTCTGCCATTTAGCAGTGTGTTTTCTTGGTAACAGGTTTTAACTTGTCAAAAAAAGCGCCTTATTATTTGCGCGATCAAATCAATGAACAGTACTCATTCTTTTTGAATAGAATGTGAAGATCAAAAATAAACGGAGTCTCGTAATAAGCAACATGAAAAAAAATTTACTGATACAGACCGGTGGAACCATTGCCATGAATGCAAAAGGTGAAGGTGTGGAGCTCAATCCCGAGAAATGGTCTAAAGTGCTTTACGATGAAATCCCCGAACTGAACGAGATTGCTGAGATCACCACACTCCCTCTTTTCTTTGAGGATAGCTCGGATTTGAATGCTTCCCACTGGATAGAACTGGCTGCTTGTATTGAAGAGAACTACTCCACTTACAATGGCTTTGTGATTTTGCACGGAACCGACACGATGGCGTATTCAGCTTCTGCTCTGAGTTTTGGACTGAAGAATCTGGGCAAGCCTGTGATTTTCACCGGAAGTCAGTTACCTATGAGCACTATTCGAAGTGATGCCCGCCGAAATCTTGTCAACGCCATTGAACTGGCCACCATGGATTTTAAGGAAGTTGGCATTTGCTTCAATGATGCCCTGTATCGCGGAAACAGATCTACCAAACTCAGCATTGGTGATTTTGATGCTTTCGGCTCTCCCAACTGTTCTCCTCTTGCGGATATTGGAATTCAAATTGAAGCGCTGGTTCAGCATTCTTTTGGTGAAGGTGAATTTGAGAATCAGGCTAAGTATTCTGATGAAGTTTTCGTACTGACTGCCCATCCAAATATGAACCCCGAACTGTTGAATGGATTAGACTTAAGTAAAATCAGAGCGGTCGTTCTTCGTGCTTTCGGTAGCGGGAATTTTTGTGTGAAGGGTGAAAAGAGCCTGCTCCCTTTTCTGGATAGATGTAAAGAACATGATGTAGTTGTAGCTATTGTTTCTCAAGCCGATTACGACTCGGTCGATCTCAGCCAATACTCCGCAGGTCGTGCCGCTCTAAAACACGGAGCCATCAGTGGGAATGATCTTACCTTGGAAGCCGCTGTGACCAAACTCATGTTTTTATTAGCACATTACGATTCCAAAACCGATATTGAAGAACGTTTCCAGCAATCGCTGGTCGGGGAACTTTAAAAAGGTGTTAGGTTTTAGGGGCAAGGTTTTAGTTTAGACCTACCTAAAATCTAACACCCTGAAGCTAACACCTAAAACCTTACACCTACCACCATGTTTTTCATTTTTGATGTAGAGACCGTCCCGGATTTCGATTTTGTGCGACGGGTACTAAACGATCATGAATCAGATCAAGAGTTATTGCTGGAAAAAGCCAGCGAGGAATTAGCAAGAAATAAGTCGGGCTTCCTGCCTCCCATGTATCACCGCATGGTTTCCTGGGTGGGACTTTGGATCGAGAATACCGGCGGACCCAAACAAAAGCTGGCATGGAGCGGTGAAGATGAAAAAGAGGGACTTAAGCAGATTTTCGATGCCATCGGTACGTATAAAGATTTTGGTCTGATCCACCACAACGGCAAAGGTTTTGATATCCCCGTTCTCACCTATCGCGCTATGAAGCACGGACTTCAGATGCCCGTCCGTATGCATGATTATGATATCCGTTACCGATACAGCCGCCATAATATCGATCTGGTAGATGAGTTCAGTAACTACGGAGCAAGTTCATGGCCAAAGCTCAAACATTTGGGTCAGCTGATTGGGATCCCCTTCAAACAAACCGGAGAAGGAAATGAAGTTCTCGCCATGTTTGAACGGGGCGAGTTAGACCTGATCGAGCACTATTGCTACGAAGACGTGATGGCTACCTACATCGTTTGGCTTTACCATCAATATACTGCAGGTTCCATCCCTGAAGATCAATTCAATAACCTCAAAGACCGCGCAATGAGCAAGCTGGAAGATATTCAGGCGGGGCCGCCCAAGTAAGCATTCCGCTCCGACGCAGAGCGATCGGAGCGAGGGTTGTTGATAACACAATGCAATGCCATTTTTTAAGCAGACTTTATAAAAATCCACCTCTTGCCTTACGCTGGGCGAGGATAGTAACTGAATTAGTTTAGGGTAATCAAAAGCCCATCACCGCACTCGTTCCGACGCTCTGCGTCGGAACGAATCAACGATTAACGCCCTCACTAATAACGAAACTAAACAACCCGATCCTTATCACTGTAGTCAGGAATTTCACCTCGATATCCAAAAATTGTTTTAATAAGCTTAACCGACCATTCGCTTTGGTTCTTGATGTACCATTGATCAGCAGCACGACGAGCGCCTAATCCCCAGCTTGGATATGGATGAATGGTATCAGCAATGCCGCGGAGTGAGACTCCATTCCTCATGGCTACAGCATATTCAGAGATGAACTCCCCCGCATGAGCGCCCACAACCGAAGCTCCCAATAACTTGCCGGATAACTTCTTGGCAAAGAGTTTCACCATACCCACCGATTCTCCTTCTGAAACAGCGCGATCAATTTTGGAATAAGGAAATCGATAAACCTCGTATTTCACTCCTTCTTCTTTCAACTTCTTCTCTGTTTTTCCAACATGGGCCAACTCGGGATCGGTAAAAGTAACCCAAGGCACATTATCTTTTTCAATCTTCATGGGGACAACCTTCAGCAAGGCTTTGGTAGCTGCAATCTTCGCCATGTGCTCGCTCATATGGGTGAATTGGTATCGCCCTGTCACATCACCTGCTGCATAGATATGCTTTTGATTGGTTCGACAGCTCTCATTTACCGTAATATTGCCCATTTCGGATTCAACACCTGCCGCATCTAAATTTAGTGACGCTGTATTGGATTTCCGACCCGTTGCCATGAGTAACGCATCACCTTCCAGTACTTTTTGCTCTCCATGTACTTCCACATACACTTTGAATCGATCGCCTTCCTGTTCAACTCTTTGTACAGAAGCTCCCAACTCATATTTCACTCCCTGTTTTTCCAACTCTCCTTGCAGGATTTCGACCAGATCCGGATCATCATTCGTCATAATTCGATCGGCCATGTCTATTACGGTAACTTCAGACCCCAAATTCACAAAAGCCTGAGACATTTCGGTGCCAATCGGTCCACCGCCAATTATCAATAATTCTTTTGGCAGTTCTTCAATTTCAAACAGACTTTCATTTGTTAAATAATCCACGTCCTGAATTCCATCTATTGGAGGGACGAAAGCTTTTGCCCCGGTAGCAATGATGAAATATTTGGAAGAAACCGTTCGACTGCCGCCATCAGTTAGCTGAATATCAATCGTGTGCGAATCTTTGAAAGAAGCTTTTCCAAAAACCACCTCAATTTTCTGGTCTTCAAAAATCTCAGGACGATCTGCATCGTGATAAACTTCTTTGCGAACCTCATCAACGTGCTGCATCACTTTTTTGAAGTCGATATTTGGCTCCCCGTCAATGAGTCCATATTTACCGGCTTCTTTGATTTGGCGGGCAACCTTAGCTGCTTTGAGTAATGTTTTCGATGGAATACACCCGGTCCATGTACAATCTCCGCCAAGCCGATCGGCTTCGATCATCATTGTTTTTGCACCGAAGTTTGCTGCTATTCCCGAGGATGTAAGACCAGCAGCTCCCCCACCAATCACAATCATATCAAAATCATATCCAGCCATAAATCTTTATCTCCTTTTTGGTAGAGACGCTATATCTACCTAAGTACTTACTTCTTTTCAATTACTTTTACTGAACCAAAAGTAAGCATTGAGAACCAATGATCTATGACCGGATTATTGTGATTATTCAGATTAAGCTAACAGTGAATTTAACTTTTCATCTTCATCGGGACTTTCTTCCCGGTTTCTTCTTAGCACAGCCTGTGCAGAAGCCAAGTGTGCCACCGGAACCCGGAAAGGTGAACAAGACACGTAATCCAGTCCGGTATCATATGCAAAACTGATACTGGACGGATCGCCACCATGCTCTCCACAGATACCCACTTTCAGGGTTGGGTTGACCATTCGACCAAGCCTTGTTCCTGCTTGCACAAATTGCCCTACTCCTTCTTCATCGAGTACCTGGAATGGATCCTGCTTTAGCACACCTTTCTCGATATAGGCTGGCAAGAACTTAACGGCATCATCCCGGCTAAACCCGTAAGTAAGCTGTGTTAAATCGTTGGTTCCAAATGAGAAGAAATCGGCTTTTTCAGCAATTTGATCCGCCAATATAGCGGCTCGTGGAATCTCAATCATTGTTCCCACCTTGTATTCCAGCTTTTCACCGGATTCCTTGATGAGAGCCCTGGCTGTGCGATCTACAACCTCCCGTTGGTGTACAAATTCTTCCACACTTCCCACTAGTGGAATCATTATTTCGGGGAGAACGGTTTTACCTTCCTTCAGCAATTCTAAAGCAGCTTCGATGATAGCCCGAGTCTGCATTTCAGTGATTTCAGGATAGGTAATTCCGAGTCTGCACCCACGGTGGCCAAGCATCGGATTGAATTCTTTCAACTGGTTTACTTTTTGCTGAAGAACTTCAAAAGTAACGCCAAGTTCACTGGCTACTTTTTCTATTTCTTCCTTTTCCTGTGGAAGGAATTCATGAAGTGGTGGATCCAGCAGCCGAATTGTAACCGGCAAGCCTTCCATTGCTTCAAATATCTCAATGAAATCCTGCTTTTGGAATGGAAGCAGGTTGCTCAATGCAGCCACCCGTTCTTCTACTGTATTTGCGATAATCATTTTCCGCATGAAATTGACCCTACCAGGCTTAAAGAACATATGTTCTGTTCGAGCCAAGCCTATTCCTTTAGCGCCATATGAACGAGCCAATCTTGCATCCTCCGGAGTTTCTGCATTGGTGCGCACTTTCATAACCTCGATCGCATGAACCCAGTCCATAAACACACGGTACTCTTTGCTGAACTCTGGTTTAGAGAGTTCTTTTTTGCCAAGAATAACTTTTCCAGTATTTCCATTCAGGGAAATCCAGTCTCCTTCTTTTACCGTCACTCCACCGTTTGTAAACGACTTTGTCTTATAGTTGATTACGATATCACTGCATCCTGCCACACAAGGTTTACCCCACCCGCGGGCAACTACAGCGGCATGACTGGTCATGCCACCCCTGGAGGTCAAGATTCCTTCCGCAGAAGACATTCCTCCTACATCTTCAGGACTTGTTTCAATTCTAACTAAAATAACGGGCTCGGATTCACTACCGGCTTCTTCCGCTTTTTTGGAATCGAACACAACTTTACCGACTGCGGCTCCCGGAGAAGCAGGTAAACCGGTTCCAAGTATTTTACTTCCGTTCAGTGCATCTTCTCTGAATTGTGGATGGAGTAATTGCTCAATATGCTCCGGATCAACCAAATCACGAATGGCTTCATTTTTGGTGAGAATACCCTCATTAACTAAATCTACAGCGATTTTTACAGCAGCAGCTCCCGTTCGTTTACCATTTCTGGTTTGAAGGATAAACAGATTGCCATCCTGAATGGTGAATTCAATATCCTGCATATTTTTGTAGTGAGCTTCCAGCTTTCTGGTGTAGTTGAGGAGCTCTTTAAATATGACCGAATTTCGTTTTTCTAACTCAGAAATTGGACTTGGTGTACGAATTCCTGCCACCACATCTTCACCCTGTGCATCCAGTAAAAATTCGCCATAAAGTTTAGCCTCACCGGTGGAAGGGTTTCGGGTGAAACAGACACCAGTTCCACTTTTTTCACCCATATTTCCAAATACCATCGCCTGAACATTTACAGCCGTGCCAATCAACCCAAAGATGTTACTAATCTGACGGTATTTTATGGCGCGTGCACTGTTCCAGGATTTAAATACGGCATTGATTGCGAACTTGAGTTGTTCCATTGGATCATCGGGGAACATGTGTCCGGTTACTTTCCGGTAAATTGCTTTGTACCGGTCGGTTAGTTCCCGCAAGTGAGAAGCATTCAAATCTATATCTTGCTCTACGCCAGCTTCTTTCTTCATTGTTTCAATAGCCTCTTCAAACTGGTCGTGACTTACTCCCATCACTACATCCCCAAACATATCGATAAATCGGCGGTAGCTATCATAAGCAAATCGTTCATTCCCCGTTTTTTTGATGATTGCTTCCACCACATCATCATTAATACCCAGATTCAAAATGGTATCCATCATGCCCGGCATAGAGACAGCCGCACCGGAACGGACTGAAATCAAAAGTGGGTTACTGGCGTCACCAAGCTTCAGCCCCATTTCTGTTTCGATGTGTTTAACCCCTTCCAAAACCTGCTCAAAAAGATATTCAGGCCAGTTCATTTGATTATCAATCGTTCGTTTACAAGCTTCCGTAGAGATTGTAAACCCTGGAGGAACCGGTATCCCAATTGTACTCATTTCTGCCAGATTAGCCCCTTTTCCACCCAGCAGATGTTTCATTTCTCTATTACCGTCAGTGTTAAATTTCCCGAATCGGTATACAAATTTATCAAGATTAGCCATAACAGTACCTCTCTGTACTTTTATTGAACAAGTTTCCGAGACTCGGCTAACCAAACCACTAAAGTCAACCGGCTTAGGTTGTATATGACTTCATTATTAAAAAGAAATGTGAATTATTGATGTACTAAGTCTAGAAAAGCGCTATTAATTTTTGATAAGCAATGAAACACCTGGAAATTCACCCTTTTTGTTGTGGTGTAGCGTCCTGTATTCTTGATCTTACTTTATTGTAGGTTGACCAAGCTCCGTAAATCACCATCACTACAACCACTCCGTACACCCACCAAGGCACATTCTCACCGGCTATTATCAGGTATAGATAGGCAGATATAAAAAAGAATGTGGCACTGATTGCCGGAAGCACGATAGGCTTACCCTTTCTATAACTCTTAACCAGCCAGCCAATACTTAGGGTGAAAAATGGAATAGCTCCTACATAAATACTTCCAAAAATAATGGGATTTACTCCATAATTTTCTCCAAGACTAAAAAACCATTCCTTCGTTAACTCAAGAAACTCTGCCATCGTATATTTAGTTTAAAATGTGTAACAGGTTTGTAATAAGATATGGCAATTCGCCTTTTTTTGATGATATTATCATCGTAATTCTTACTAGGTAATACGATATATCTAATTGAGCAGATTTAGAAACTTCATATCATTTATTTTTCTCGCACTCGCTGTGGTGGGTATGTTGGGTGCTATGGCTCATTATCACAGTGAAGGATTGGAATGTCTACACCATGCGAATGAGCAGCACTACGCGGAAAACGATCCAGTCTGTCCAGTTTGTACTATTGTATCAGATACTACCTACGAAGAATCTGTTAACTACACTCATATTTTAGAATTTCAGGAAACCCTTGTTGCTGTACAAGAACTCCTGATCGCTGAAGAATTTCATACTCCTCTCCTCGGACGTGCCCCGCCAGCATTGATTTAGATAAAACCCATTCCTTAAGCCTGTTTTCTAATACAGGCCTTAAAAACTTATTTATCAATTTATTTAAATCAATCTATCATGAAAAAAGTAGACCTTTTATCAGCAGCTAAGACTGTATTAACACTTATTATTTTTGCTGGAATTTTCACCGCTTGCTCAAATTCTACCTCTGCCGATGAAGATGAGCATGGAGACGCCGAAGGATTTCGCCTGATAATGAACGGGCAAACTGTCGTGGAGCAATTGCCTGACGAGGATTTGACAGGTGAATTTGAACTAGTAACGGGACAAGAAACTGACCTCATTACTATTGTATTTATTGATCACGATGGTGAAGAGTTCACTCCCGATGAAGATGAACTCAGCCTTGGCTATGAATTTGAAGATTCTGGCATAGCTGAATTCGAGCAACATGACGAAGACGGAAAGTGGAGTTTTCACATCCATGCTGAAGCAGAAGGGATTACAGATTTAAGACTTATGCTCATGCATAGTGGCCATTCTGATTTCACTTCCCAAAATATTCACGTACACGTTGAAGCGGCTGAATAGTGCATATATTAATCTCATTACTGTTACTCACAGGGGGTTTCCTTTCAGGAAGCTCTCCTGCTGAGGACAGTTTTTTATTATCCGGAACAATTACTGATTCCGAAACCAACGATCCAATCTCATTTGCCTACGTTCACGTTGAAGAACTGAATCGGACTTCTGTTGCAGATGCTGCAGGTAAATATGAAATCAAAAATATGCCGGAAGGCAACTTCACGCTTTCAGTGCACCGTATCGGATATCGGACTCAAACACAAGAAGTTAGCATTGAAGAATCCGATAAAATTGTAAATATAAAACTACGCCCTACTGTTCTTGGATCTCAATCTGTAGATGTTGTAGGCAAAGAAGAGGTTTTAGAAGGTTCAACTCTGGAGCATGCCTCAAAAAAAGTTTTTGGCTCAGACCTTAGAAGAAACCTTGGTAATACACTCTCACAGACACTATCTAATTTAGCTGGATTTGACGAACGTAAAATGGGCTCCGCACCGGGAAGACCCGTTATAAGAGGTTTGGGAGATGAACGGGTTTTGATTTTACAGGATGGTATTCGTTCAGGTGACGTTTCCGCTCAGTCATCCGACCATGCCGTAACTATTGATCCCATATCAGCTCAGGAAGTAGAAATAGCAAGAGGGCCACAAGCTCTTGCATACGGAGCAAATGCCATTGGTGGGGTAATCAATGTGGTTCGTAATCAAATTGAAACTACGGTTCCCTCAAAATTTACAGGGAGCTTTACACTCAACGGTGAGTCTGTAAGCAGCGGTGTCTCAGGAGCTTTAGATGCCACCATTCCATATAAAGATTTTGCGCTCAGCTTAAACTTAAATGGCCGCCTGGCTGGAGATGTCGGTACGCCTTTAGGTGAAATCGACAATACTTATTATAGATCAACAAATGATGCTTTAGGCTTGAGTTGGGTGAAAAGTTGGGGTTACCTGGGAGCTGCTTTTAGCACCTACATCAATAATTATGGAATTCCACCGGATCCAAACGGACATCCAAATGGAGTGGATATTGAAATGAAAAAGTTCCAGTACGATGTTAAGTCAGAAATTTTAGTTCGCAATGATTTTATTGATGTATTGGAAGCCGATTTTTCCATTAAGAATTACACCCATAAAGAAATTGAATCGAACGGTTCTTTAGGCACTCAATTTGGTTTGGTAACCACTAATGCTGAAGTAAAAGCATCTCATAATTCACTTGGGTTTTTAGATAAAGGTAGTTTTGGAGTATGGGGAGAATTGGAAGATTACGCAGTAATTGGTGCAAGCACTCCCGATGCAAACAGCTACAAAATTGGAACCTACCTTATAGAAGAGAAAGATATTGATCGGCTCCACCTTGAAGCAGGTCTGCGATTCGACTGGGTATTAAATAAACCGGTCGAAAATGATCCTACATCCTCTATTGGTAATATACGGGAAAGGTCATTCCCAGCCCTTTCAAGTTCCTTTGCTGCCATTTACTCGTTAGGAAAAGGGTTTTCGGCAGGTACCAGTTTATTACACTCTTTCCGTGCACCTTCTCTCGAAGAGTTGTATTCGGAAGGTCCACATTTGGCTTCTTATTCCTTTGAAGTCGGGAATCCTGATCTTGATCCTGAACGTGGTTTGGCTAAAGAGCTTTTCCTCAGGTATCAGTCCGAGAAAGCCACAGCAGAAACGGCCCTTTTTCACAACGGATTTGACAACTACTTATATGCGAGAGATACAGGCCAACGAAATAACAGCAGACCTGATTTAAATAATTACCAGTTCGTAGGAACTGAGGCTATACTTTATGGGGCTGAATTTTCCGGTGAACTTCAGTTTTTAACCAACTTTGTTATTGATTTATCCATGAGCTACACGATAGCCGAGCGAAAAGTATCTGAGCAAGAACAAGCTAATACAGGCATTAATAGCGACACGCGCCCCCTCCCTCAAATCCCACCGTTCAAGACCAAAACATCACTGAAATATTCTAAGGGCGGTTTTGAGATTGGCAGTAGAGTTCGGTTTTCAGGGAAACAAGACCGCACCGGTGAATTCGAAACCCCGACTGAAAGCTACACTTTGGTGGATGCTTTTTCACAATATCGGTTAGAAGGAAAAAGCCTGCTTCATACCTTTTCACTGAATGTTAATAACCTGCTCAATCAGGAATATTACGACCACCTCTCTCGCATTAAAGATTTACGACCTCAACCGGGCATAAACGTGAGCTTACTCTACCGGGTTTACTTCTAAAAAATCATTCAGCATAAAAAAACCCTGAGAGGTTCAATCTCAGGGTTTTAGCTTTAGGTTTCAGCTTTAAGGAGTAAAAATTTTGACTAACTGTTAGGGTATAAACATTAATCTCACCTCTAAGCTATATTCAAGAGTTAGGCCAAACAGATTTGTTACACTTTTTTTTAAATAATTTTATTCTTTTTTAAAAAAGCCTCAAAACAGTACTAAAAACAGCTTTTTCATGTTGAATAAATTTTATTCTTTTCGATTTTGATAAGACAAAATGAGTCGATATTCTCCCGCTGACCACTCACCAAAATAACTTTTGTGACTTACGTTAGCTTTTTAGAATCTCCAATTGGAGTACTTCGAATTCTCTCTAATGGAGATGGAATTACCGAAATTAAATTCATGGATTTTGACGGGCCTGAAGATCCTGATGTTCATACCGAATCTGCCAAAACTCAGCTTCGGGAATATTTTGAAGAAAACCGATCAGCTTTTCAACTTGAGCTCCAGCCTCAGGGGACTGAATTTGAACAACAGGTTTGGAACCAATTGCTGGAAATCCCCCAAGGCAGCACTACCTCCTATGGAAAAATAGCCAAGAAGCTTGGTGATGAAAAAGCATCACAAGCAGTAGGGAAAGCCAATGGGAAAAATCCTATCGCTATTGTTATCCCATGCCATCGCGTAATTGGAGCAGATGATAAACTGACTGGCTATGCCGGTGGACTTGAACGCAAAGAATGGCTTCTTAAACACGAAGGCTCTTTACTAATCTAACTTATTTTTACGGTGATGATTGTTTCTTTGTAGTACATTCATCCCATCTTCTCAACCTTATCTATTCAGCTATGAAAATTATTAACGCTCTTTTATTAATCCTCACCTTTGCAACCTTCACGGTACAGGCTCAAATGTCTGACGCACCAGATCGTACGGATGGCGAAGGACCCTACGAACGTTTAATTATTCGTGGTGTGAATTTGATTGATGGTACCGGATCCCCGGCAACCGGTCCGGTCGATATTGTGGTTGAGGGAAACAAAATTGCATCCATTCAAACCGTTGGATATCCAAATTTACCCATCAATGAAAACCGCCGTCCCAAAGCGGATGAGAATACTCAGGTAATTGATGCTGAAGGCATGTATCTCCTCCCCGGCTTTTTTGATATGCATGCACATACCGGTGGCGGTGCTCAGGGTACAACCCCTGAATATGTATATAAACTATGGCTTGCCCATGGAATAACTTCTATTCGGGAACCCGGTTCTTTTAATGGGATGGATTGGACACTTCGCCACAAGAAGATGAGTGCAAATAATGAAATTACTGCTCCTCGTATTTCAGCTTGGATTGGTTTTGGAATGGATCACGACGGACCAATTACAACTCCTGAGCAAGCACGAAAATGGGTTCAGATGATTCACAAAAAAGGAGCTGATGGAATTAAATTTTTCGGAGCCCAGCCCGCTATTTACGCCGCAGCAATTGATGAAGCCAACAAACTCGGCATTGGCACTATGACTCATCACGCCCAAACCCGGGTAGTTTATAATGATGCATTGAAATCAGCCCAGCTTGGCCTTACCTCTTTGACCCACTGGTATGGGTTACCGGAGTCTATGTTCGAAGATCGTATCATACAGGATTATCCTTTAGACTATAATTATAACGATGAACAACATCGTTTTGAAGAAGCTGGAAACTTATGGAAACAAGCTGCTGATCCCGGTTCAGAGAAATGGGAAGCAGTGATGGATGAGATGCTTGAACTTGACTTCACGCTGAACCCCACCTTCACTATTTATGAAGCCAACAGAGACTTAAGTGCTCAGCGCCGAGCTGAATGGCATGAGAAATATACCATCCCTTCTCTTTGGGAATTTTACGCTCCCAGCCGGATTTCACATGGTTCGTACTGGATTGAATGGGGAACGGAGCAGGAAATTGCGTGGAAAGAAAATTTCGACCTTTGGATGCAGTTCATCAACGAGTATAAGAATAAAGGCGGGCGTGTAACGCTCGGTTCTGATGCCGGCTATATCTATAAACTGTACGGGTTCGGATATATTCAGGAAATGGAATTGTTCCGTGAAGCCGGATTTCATCCTTTAGAAATATTTCAGTCTGCCTCTTTAAAGGGAGCCGAAGTTTTAGGAGTGGATGATCAGTTGGGTACCATCGAGATTGGAAAACTTGCAGACATGGTTATAGTAGATGCCAATCCAATGAAAAACCTAAAAGTACTCTACGGCACCGGAGCTATTTACGTGAATGAAGATAATCAGCCGGTTCGAAGAGGCGGTGTACGCTATACTATCAAAGATGGAATTGTATATGATGCAAAAGAATTACTGAAAGACGTTGCTGAAATGGTAGAAGCCGCTAAAGCTGAAGAAGACTTTAAAATCACCCAGCCCGGGCTAGACTACTAAGATTACCATCAAACCAAAATTTAACCTTTATGAAAAGCATTCGCGTCCTTCTTTTTTTACTGATTGCTGGAGCATCAACTTCTATACATGCACAGCAAAGCAAAAAAGCTGTTGGCGGCTACCTTTCGGGACTTACTGCCAAATTCACCCTTAATGAGAAATCAGCTATTCGTACAGATTTAGGTTTTACTCTTATTGATGTCACTCAAATTAATTTCTCAGCCAATTATGTGATTTACAAAAGTGAAAATTCACTAGGTGTAGAGTCCGGTAGCTTAACTCCCTACTACGCCCCAGGCATTCGTCTCAACTATACTGACCTTGGCGCTAATGTTGATGGAGATGTTTCCTACGGCATCGAGTTTCCAATTGGTGTTGAATACGGCTTTGAAGAAGCTCCTTTTGAGGTCTTTATTGATATGGGTCCTTATCTGGATATCAATCCTTCCCAGATTTTTGGGTTTACCGGATCTATAGGTTTCCGATACCAATTATAGAAATAAAAAAAGGGCGCCCGGTTTAGGCGCCCTTTTCTGCTAAAATCACTGCTCCTCTACATTCCCGGAAGAAGCATCACCGCATTCTGAACCATCCGGCTTGGCCCAACCCAGAACATTCTGTACTGAGTGTTATCAAGCAGAAACACCACTTTACCACTGCCCATATTCTCGACAGCTGCAAAAGCCATTCCCGCTGCTTTCTCTTTGTTTTCATCTGAGGCATAACCGGAGGCCAGTACATCGTCAGCATCTTTCACATAGTACCCAACGGTTTGAAAATCGGTATTTGGAACTAGCCCATCATCCCCAAACTTAAGTGAGTAGATTTGCTCCTTCATTCCAAAAGCCAATGGGTTGGTAGTATCCAGCATACCTTTAAATGCTGAACCCGGGATTCGCTCTAGTCCAAAGACATCTTCCCGATCAGCATACTTGGTATAGGCTTGTGGATCTACTTGGGTGCTGTCTTCTTCCTCATCTTCTTCAAACAGCTCTACGCCTGTAAATCCGGATCGGCTTTCTGTTAGCCAGCCTGCGCTTCCTTCCGTACCAATAAGTACACCGCCATTTCGTACCCACGTTTTCAGGGACTCAATTTCTGATTCATTCCATACGCCACTTAACCCTCCCCATGAGCCCGGCATCAAAATCACATCATAATCCTCCAGATCGCTGCTTGAGAAACTACCCGACCTGATTCGACTGATTCCAAGCTCCGTCCACTGATCAAATAAAAACCAAAGCTGACCGGCCGTATAGGAACTGAATGGAGAATCGATCATCAAGGCCACATTTGGCTTGTCAACGGGTTGTGAGTCGCTGGAAGCTAAATCCATGCCTGTATTCATTCGGCCACTATCAAAGCCTTCTACAACAACATTTGCCTCATTAGCAAGCATTTGCATGTCGGCTGCTATCTGATCACGCTTATCAAAGTTTCGACCTATTAAAACAATCAGGGATCCTTCCGAATATGTTTTCTCTCCATTGTTGAAGTGGCGCCTGGCACTTCTCACTTTATATCCCATATCCCAGAGTTTAGCCAGCGCTTTTGGAGCGTGACGCTGTTCCCAGTCGATCACATAGGCATACTGAGCGCCAGAATTCTCAAGTCCTGATTTATACTCTACTTCTTCCGTCACCATTTCCGTAGAAGCATTTACGCCTCTGGTCGTCCATGATGCATTCAGGTTATAAGCTAATGGAACTGACCAAGTTGACATATCATACATCACTGAATCCTCAATCTCCATCTGCTTACGGAACAGCGTATTAATGAATAGATGTTTGGGCTGATCTGTTTTAATGATGAAATCACCGGCTTCAAAACTTTGGTTAGTTGAGTTACCATCCCAATAATTATAGGAATCTCTTTGGGTGAAATTTTGAGTAGCACGTTCCACTTTCACCCCATGCTTCATTAACATATTTACTACCTGATAGGTATAATCATTCTCATCATTTGGTAGAATGTATGCTTTGGTATTTCCTTTTTGGGAAGACTGAGATACCGAATTCTTGAAGTAGCTAAGCAGCCCTTCTTTATTTTCGGCAGCTGTTTTAACGATTGAAACTCCATTCGTGTAGTGATCAAAAACACGTTGTCGGAGTGTTAGTACATATTCATCATCAGTTTCAACGGCACGCCCTCCTCGGCTGTGACCACCCTGCTCAGCCAACATTCCAATTCCTCCCATCACGCTTGGGTAAGAAGAACCATACCCAGGATAAAAGAAATCAAATGCCTCACGGGTTGCATAGTTTACATTCGCTTCGTCAAACTCTTCAATCAAACCACGACCAAAAGCGTCCGCCCATTTATCATAATCAGCAGGCAATTCAAGATTTCTTGGAGTAGTGCCCGGCATTGCAAAATAGTTGTTATTAAAACCCTGCTCGTGAAAATCCATATGCACTTGCGGCATCCATTCTTGATAGGCCGCTATTCTTCCTTGTGACTCTGGGTGAACCAGCCATACCCAATCACGATTTAAATCAAACCAGTAATGATTGGTTCGTCCGCCCGGCCAAATTTCATCATGCTCCAGATCATTGGCATCAGTATTTAAAATGTTGGCGCGAGATGATTTGTACCAATACACATAGCGATCTCTGCCATCCGGATTCATCATGGGGTCAATCACCACTACAGCATTATCCAGCCAGTTTACAGTTTCTTGATCGGCTCCTGCTACCAGGCGATATGCTGTTTGCATAGCCGCCTCACTGCTTGAAGGCTCATTCCCATGAACATTATAACTCATCCAAACCACCACCGGTTTGTCATCAATTGTTGTGGACTCAGGGTTATTAGCCAGCGACAGGTTTGCTTGGCGAATAGCATCAATGTTTCCCTGATTTTCCTCCGAGCTGATTACCGCATAGTATAAATCACGGCCTTCGTAGGTTGTGGCATATTTATGAAGAGTCAGCTTGTCGGATTCCTCATCCAGCTTCTTGAAGTAATCCATCACTTTATGATGGAAGGTATATTCCTTACCAAGTTCGTAACCCAAATATTCGGCCGGTGAAGTGATGCCGGAATCATAATTTAGGTCAGCGTGAAATTGAAAACGTTCGAAGGCAAATTCATCCTGTGCAAAGGCGGATGTCGCCATCAATAAAAAAGCGAATAGGGTAACTAATTTTTTCATTGGGGGTAGTTTAAGTGAATATGTTTAGCAGTTAATGCGCACCAAAATAGTGTAAATTATTTAACAATAAAGGTTTTTGCATTTAGAGGATTTATATCAATTTTTAGATATGAAAAAAACACTAAAGGTTTTTTTAATTATTGTTATTTCCATTCTCGTTTTGGTTGGCAGTGCTGCTGTAATTGCCCCAATTTTTTTGAATGAACCTCTCAAGAAAGCACTTACTGAAGAGTTTAGAAAACAAACGAATCAGGATTACATCCTTGACTACTCAACCTTTGATATTGGAATTCTTGGGCGGTCGATTTCTGTAGATTCAGTTGTTGTAAAGCCTGATAGCGCCTCGCCTCATATCCGTAAAATTTCGGCACAAACCATTTCTATTAACGGTATTCAATGGTTTAGTCTGCTGAACAGATCGTTTCCTGTATTCAAATCTATTGTAATCAATAAGCCGAATGTGGAAGTTTTTACGCGGGATTACTCATCAAATGCTTTTAGCCGTTCAAGTAATGGTGAGGCTGAGGAAATAGCAGACAAAATTTCAACATTTAACCTGATTATTAATAGTGGATCGGGAAAGCTGGTGCGGCAAAATGGGGAAGAATTGGTCACGGTTGCCGACCTTTCACTCCGAGCTCAAGATGTTGATGTCAATCAATTGCTGGATGGTTCAGAACTTATTTTCATGGATAACCTCACCATTAATGGTTCTGGCATAAAATGGTCACTGGAAAAGAAATTATATCAGTTCACGGTAGGTGATTTTCATTTTGAGAAGAAAGCGGAATATCTTTCGCTGGACAATGTAGCCCTCACCCCAGTAGTCCAAAAATATCGGTTTTCAGAAATATTAGACCGCCAGATTGATCGTATTGATCTAAATATTCCTGCACTTGAGCTTATTGGGTTTACTCTTGATTCCCTTGCTTCAAATCAGCTCGAAATTGATTCCATGCAGATTACAGGTGCCCAAATGGAAGTGTTTAGAGATAAGCAAAAAGAGCGGCTACCCGGTTATAATACTAAGCCTTTACTGCACGAGCTAGCTACATCCACCGATTTTTCTTTTGGACTGAATACGATAAATATTTCTGACACTGATATTACCTATCAGGAACATAAGCCGCCTTCAGAAGAACCGGGAAGTATTTCTTTTAATGATATCAACGCAACAGTCACTAACCTTAGGACGGAAAGTCATCCGGAATTTTATAACGATTCGTTAAGGCTCAACATCAACGCCAGGTTTATGAATACTTCCCCCCTTACCCTTGATGTTGGTTACGCAACATTTGACAACCTCAACTCCCACACTGTTCACGTACAGCTGGATAGTTTTGATCCTAAAGACGCGGCTAACATGCTCAATAACGTTGCTTTTGTTGAAATAGAAGATGGATTTGTTGAAAGCTTAAGTGCAAATATGGAACTCAACTCCAGCGCTTCATCGGGAGAAGTTACTCTCCTATATAAAGACCTAAAGGTTTCTTTTCTGAATAAAGATAACCCTCAAAAGAAAGGCCTGAAGCAATGGGCTGGTGATTTTATAGCAAATACCTTTGTACTTAAATCTGATAATCTTGGCGATAAGCCGCGCGTTGGTATCTTTACATTTCCAAGAGATAAAGAAAAATCAATTTTTGCTTACTGGTGGAAATCGCTGCTGGAAGGCATCAAACAAGTCATTAAATAATAGCCATGCATTCTGTATTAACACCTCCCTCCTTTTCCGATATTCAGAAAGCTCATTCCAGAATTCAGAAATACATTAACCGTACTCCTGTTTTGACAAGCACTCAGGTAAATGAAAAAGTGGGCGGTGATATATTCTTTAAGTGTGAGAATTTTCAGAAAGTGGGAGCCTTTAAATTCCGTGGTGGCTCTAATGCTATTTTTTCTTTGTCGGATGAAGAAGCATCAAAAGGAGTTGCTACCCATTCCTCTGGTAACCATGCCCAGGCAGTTGCATTGGCTGCAAAATTAAGAGGTATTCCGGCTTATGTAGTCATGCCTGAAAATGCTCCTAAAGTTAAAGTAAAAGCTGTAAAAGGCTATGGAGCCGAAGTCACCTTTTGTGAATCAACACTTGAATCCCGGGAGACAACTTTAGAAAAAGTGGTTGAGAAAACCGGAGCTACTTTTATTCATCCCTATAATGATGCCCGAATTATTGCAGGACAAGGAACTGCTGCCATTGAACTGCTGGAAGATTATCCCGATTTAGATATCATCATGGCGCCGGTGGGTGGTGGGGGATTATTAAGTGGAACGGCTTTGGCGGCAAAATCCGTAAAACCGGAAATAAAAGTAATTGGAGCTGAGCCTGCTAACGCTGATGATGCTTACCGGTCATTTAAGAAAGGCGAGCTCATACCAGTCAAGAACCCGGACACCATTGCAGATGGACTCCGTACTTCACTTGGAGAACTTCCCTTCACCCTCATCCAGAAATACGTGGATGATATTGTCACCGTTTCTGAGGGTTCTATCATTGAAGCCATGCGTTACATTTGGGAACGTATGAATATGATTATCGAGTCTTCATGCGCAGTTCCCGTTGCGGCTGTATTTGATGGAAAGATAGATGTAAAAGGCAAAAAAGTCGGTATCATTATAACCGGTGGGAATGTAGATTTTGATAATCTGCCTTTTTGATTTGAATTAACCTTACCAGAGCACCTCAATCTTTCTAACACTACCCGTAATATCTGCTACATATAGAAAGCCTTTTTCATCCACATGAACGGGGATGGTTTCAGGGGGATAGTCCGCTCGAAGGCTATCAATCTCAGCAGCTTTTTCGAGCTGTCCGGTTTCAGCATCAAATATCTCATAGATAAACCTCAACTCGGTTTTCTCGGGATCGGCATCTCGGAAAGATATATGGGCAAATCTATTTCCTTCAAGTTTATATAAGCCTTGAGAATAGGAATGGTACTCATAACCAAGATAACCTCCATTAGGATTAATGCTTATAAGCATTGCTCTTTCATGGGGTTCATTCATAGTTTCATGAATACTGAAAGGTTTCTGAACATCTTCATATCCCTTAATAATGCTTGCTTGACTCCATTGATCATCAGACTTCTCATACAAATACATTTGGCCGGAATAGTATTCTGGAGTAAAAGCGATTAGCTTTTCTGTAATTTTTATTACGTAACCTCCTGTAGTCTCCAGAAATCGTTCTTCACTCTCATCTTCTTTTGACAGAACTTCTTTAATGGGTATTATCTGATCAGTAATTTGTTCTTCTTCTAAGCTATAAACCTGAAGTAAGTGCCCCTCACGGAAATTTGACAGAAGCAGTTCACCTTCAGTAAAATCAGATATATCTGATACTGAATTATTGTATTCCATATCAAGAATCTTTTCTACATCTAACTCCTTATTAAAAACCGTGGCGCGCCGAGACATATAATCGTAAACAAGGAATCTGGAATTATCCAGCATGGCTATTTCACGAATATTCTCAAACTCTCCCGGCCCTCTTCCTCTTCCTCCAAAAACATCTTGATATTCGCCCGCTTCATTAAACACGAAAAACTTACCAAGTGGAACATCTTGAATATAGATTCGACCCTCATCATCAGTAGCAGTTTGATAGGGAGTGCTAAGAAACACCTCGGGATCACCGGTCTCCGCACTATTTTCATCAAACTTCATCACATCCTTAATTTCCACTGATTGTAGTGAAGCTTTCTCAGTAGGGACTTCTTCTTGGCAAGCAGCTAAAACAAAAACAAATAGTAGTGGCACCATTAATAGAGCAGATCGCATTTTTACTCCTAAAAAATGAAAAATTAACGGCTTATTATACATCTTTGTTTTTAATTTCCGAAAAATGAAATAAAAAACTCTTATATGACATTCACCAAGGAGAGGTCAGCTTAACTCCTAAAAAAATCTATCCTATCCTGATTTAATTGAAACAAATTGCTTCACAAATTCGTCCATAGATAAACATTCTATTATTATGGCAAAAAAAGAACAGAATAAACCACGCTCTTTCTCTAACGATTTAGACCGGCACCCCAACGCAGAAAATGATCCCGACTTTGATCTGGATGAATACATCAATCAAAAAAGCCAGAATGAAGAACTCTTTGCGGCCGAACCTGAGGAAGAAGACCGCTCTCAATTTAAAAATGCTATTCTGATATTTATTGTCTTTGCGGCTTCTTTTTTATGGTTCAATAACTGGAGCGGATCAGAAGCGTGGACCTTTATTTTTGGTGGGGATGATAATACGACTCAGGTTGCTACTGCCCCGCCAGTTTCAGATCGACTTGAGGTTCAGATGCCCGAAATCCCAACTATACCTGCGGTTCCTGATTTACCTACACTGCCCGGAGTAGATGTTCCATCCTCTGCCGGCCTGGATATGCCGATCACCGAATACTTAACAATTCTTCGCGATAAAGGATATTTGGGTGATGAAGTTTCCAGTTTTTCAGCTCGGCAACTTTATGATGGAAATGTCCCTATTTCTTACCTCGATCAGCTTCAAAATGCGGGGTTTCTTGAAGACCTTTCTTTTGTTTACATCATCAATTACTACCAGAATCAAATTCCATTAAGCTATCTCGAAAGCCTTCAAGAGGCTGGTGTTTATGAAGAATTATCTTTTGTCGATGTAACCAACTTTTATCAAAATGATGTTTCAACAGACTATCTAATTAAACTAAATGAAGCCGGTTACCTTGAAGATTTGTCTTTTGTGTATGTAACTAATTTTTATCAGAACGGTGTTACCGTTGAGTTTCTTGACCAGCTTCAAGAACAAGGACTCTATGAAGATCTTAACTTTCTGGACATCGTAGATCTTTACCAACGAGAAAACGGCGATTAACGCTACTAATTTATTCCAATGAGTACACAGTTTAAAAATACGCCCAACGATCCGAATTTTGACTTAGATGAATATATCCGCCAAAAAAGTGAAGAAGGCGATGACTTTTCATTTCAACCTCCAGAACAAGAAGCTCCAGAAGGGTCAACGTTTAAGAATGCTTTACTGATTGTTTCTGTATTTATGGCTGCATTTCTCTGGTATCATGACTGGAGTCCGGCCCAAGCGTGGAATTCTGTATTTGGAAGTAATCAACAAACAGTAGCCGTAAATATACCTGACATCAATATTAACATCCCGGAAATCAACATTCCTGACATCCCTCCTATTCCAGATTTTGAATTTGAAGGTGGATTTGCTGACTACCTAGTTGCTATTAATGAAGCCGACCTGGAAGACTTTTACTCCAATTCCGGTTATCAGGCCTTATACCAAAGCGGAGTTCCCATCGAATATCTCGAACAGCTGAATGATGCCGGCTATTTAGGCGATGAGTTTTCATATTCAGCAGTCATTGGTCTTTACAACAGTGATGTACCCGTAGAATATATAAATGGTCTAAATGCCATTAATCTGTTGGATGAATTCTCCTACTCGGCTATCATTGGATTATATAATTCTGGCGTAAGTATGGAATACCTGAATTCTATGAATGAGGCTGGTTATCTCGATGAGTTTTCCTATTCAGCCCTGATTGGCCTCTATAATACTGATGTTCCCATTGATTATTTAGATGGCATGAATGATGCAGGATATTTGGACGAATTTTCATATTCAGCCATCATTGGACTTTATAACTCTGATGTTACAATTGACTATCTCAACGACATGCAGTCCAGTGGGTTAATGGATGAGTTTTCTTATTCCGGGCTTATCGGTTTATATAATGGTGACGTACCTACCGGATATATTCAGGACCTAAAAAGTGGCGGCTATCTGGATACTTTTTCGTATTCGGCCATCATCGGGATGTATAATGCCGATGTAACTGTTGATTATATTAACGGTCTGAACGAAAGAAACCTGCTTGAAAACCTGAGCTACTCTGATATTATTCGGATGTACAACACGGATAATTAATGACCAATGACCAATGACCAATGACCAATGACCAATGACCAATGACCAATTTTAAAATTTAATAGTTCAAGCTCCAGTGGTTGGGTCTATTCAGTCAAAAAATCTTTGTATCTGAATATTGGATATTGAGGTTTGGTTAATGGGATTTACATCACCTTTGGCTCATCTAAATCCCTGAATTGTAATTCATACAAGTGACTGTATAATCCGCCTTGCTCTATAAGTTCTGTATGGGTTCCCTGCTCTACAATTTCACCTTCATCCAGCACTAAAATCCTATCTGCATGCTGCACAGTTGACAAGCGGTGAGCAATCACAAAGGTAGTTCGGTTTTCCATTAACCGGACTAACGCTTCCTGAACCTGAGCTTCAGATTCAGAGTCTAGGGAAGAAGTCGCTTCATCAAGCAATAGGATGGCTGGGTTTTTAAGAATGGCCCTGGCAATAGCCAATCGCTGACGCTGCCCTCCACTCAGCTTCACTCCTTTCTCACCAATCATAGAATTGTATCCATCCTCAGTATCCATAATAAATTGGTGAGCATTGGCATCTTTTGCGGCCTGAATAATTTCCTCTTCCGTAGCATCCAGTTTTCCATAGATTATGTTTTCCCGGATGGAAGTCCCGAATAAATGCACCTCTTGCGGTACAATTGAAATATGTTCCCGAAGCGACTTAAACTTCACATCCTGAATATTATTCCCATCCACACTAATCACTCCTTTTTGGGGATCATAAAACCGGGGAATGAGATTTAGCAAGGTAGTTTTACCGGCACCGCTTGGTCCCACTAAGGCAATTGTTTTTCCCGCGTCTGCTTTAAAAGAAATCCCACGAAGCACGTCTTTTTCTCCTTCATAGCTAAACCATAAATCCTTAACCTCAATCTCTCCTTTTACTTTTGAAATTGATTTGGCATTCGAATTATTCTCAATTTCCGGTGTTTCTTCCAGCAGTTCAAAAATACGCTCAGATGCACCTGCGGCTGTATTTACGGCAGTATATAGTCTTGAAGTTTGACTAATGGATCTTGAAATATTCAACGCATAAATAATGAAAGCTACCAAGTCACCGGCGGTGAGACGATCAGCCAGCACCTCTTTACCTCCATACCAAAAGATGATGACCAACGTACTCATGAACATAATCCCCACTCCGGCCCAAAACAATTGAGTGAGTACTACCTTCCGGCGTGCCGTTTTGAATAGCTTTTCGATCGCAGTTTGATATCGCTCTACCTCATAATCTTCCCGAACAAAGGCTTTTACTAAACGGATCGCTCCTAGTGCATCTTCAGCTACCGCGGTTGAATCAGCCAGTTCATCCTGTATGTCTTTGGATAGAAAACGAATCTTTTGGCCGAAATAACGAGTGGCTAAAGTCACAAACGGCACCGTAACAAAGATCACCATACTCAGGCGCCAGTTCAGCACCACCATCAACGAAACAGAACCAATCAAAGAAAAAGAAATGGTGAGTAACTGAGGAAGCGAATCTGTTAATGCAGTACGAATCGAGCCCACATCATTGGTCAAGCGAGAAGTAATTTCACCAAGTCGCCGCTCTGCAAAAAACTTAAATCCCAGTCTGTGCAGATGTTCATAAACCTTCTTCCGAAGATCCGTAATCACCCGCTCTCCAACCCATTCCAAGTGATAATTCCCAAAAAAGGAGAACGCAGCCTGCAGCACAAAAAGCACAAACAAGCCCATTGCCAGCCAGTTGAGCAACTCATTATTTCCGGATTCAAACACAGCGTCCAGTAATTCACGGAGTCCTAAGGGTACAGTCAGCCAAACCGCTGACGCCAGAATGGTAACTACCGTTGCAGCATAAAAGCGTGTCCGATAAGGCTTACTTAGTGCAAATATCTGCATCAGCGTTTGCCAAAGTGACTGAATGGATTTTTTCTCGGAATCGGGCTTTTTACTCATTGGCATAATTTGTGAAAGACAGCTTAAATAAAGCGCCTCTTTTTGGTTTAAGCAATAGTAGCCAAATACCGTGCCGCATTTAAAAATTCTGCCATAAAATTAATCGTATTCTATTGAGTTTTTTTGCGTTCAAATTACTATCTATACTAAAACTTAAATCTTTACTTCAGGTTATGGATAGCGAAATTCTTACTTGGATTTTTTTAGTCGGAGGCGTTCTTCTAATGTTTTTGGAAGCAGCCCTGCCCGGAGGCGTCGCATTTCTCTTGGGATTTAGCGGTTTGGGCATTGGTGTGCTTCGCTATTTTGGCTTCCTTGAAGATCCTTTCACGGCCACCTTCGTCTGGCTGATGTCATCAACTATATTGACCATCGCCATTCGGCCATTCATCAACAAATACTTCAAAGGCGACAGTTCTTTTAAATTTGCAGACGAAGATTATGAAGCCATGGATCAGATTGTAGATGTTATAGAACCTATTAATGATTTGGACAATCACGGTCGTATCAAATTTCAGGGAATTTCATGGCAGGCTCGTTCTCTTGAGGGGGAAATCCCAGCAGGAGTTCAAGTACGAATAAAGTATAGGGATAACACCACCTGGATAGTTGAACCTGTTGATGTTATCGATTCAAAGAAAAATCAACTTAAAGACTCAAACCAAAACTAATATGCTCTGGACTACTATTTTAGTTGTAATCGTAATGTCTTACTTCGTACTTACGAGGCTTTTTCAAATTGTGGAGTTTCGGGAAGAAGTAATTCAAGAACGGCTGGGTAAGTACAAAAAAACACTGAAACCCGGTTTTCACTTTTTAATCCCATTTGTTGATCGCCCGGCATACAGCCAGGAAATGCGAGAGCAAGTGTTGGATGTACCCAGCCAAACCTGTATCACCAAAGATAATATTGAGGTTGCTGTAGACGGGTTGGTTTATCTCAAGGTGATGAGTTCTCACAAAGCCAGTTACGGAATTTCAGACTATCAGGCTGCAGCGGTTAACTTGGCTCAAACCACTATGCGTAGTGAGATTGGTAAGATGACTCTTGATGACACTTTCTCAGAACGCGAGAAAATGAATGAAAACATCGTTCGTGAGATTGACAAAGCCGCCGACCCCTGGGGAATAAAAGTAATGCGGTACGAACTAAAGAACATCCGTCCTTCCAGTGAAATAGTTGATACGATGGAGCGACAGATGGAAGCTGAACGTGCTAAAAGAGCTGAAATCACGAATTCAGAAGGACACCGGCAAGCCCGAATTTATGAGTCTGAAGGTGAGCAAAAGAGTCAGGTTTTGGTATCTGAAGCTCAGCGACAGCGTCGTATCAATGAAGCAAAAGGACGGGCTAAGGAAATAGAACTCGTTGCCAACGCAACAGCTACAGGAATACGAAGAGTTGCTGAAGCTATTGCTAAACCCGGCGGTGACGTCGCTGTTAAAACAAAACTGGTGGAACAATACATCAAGCAGTTTGGAAATATTATCCAAAACTCAAACGTCTCAGTATTGCCTACTGAAACCGCTAACCTGAAAACATTTTTTGAAGGGGTTAGTACCATCAGCGATCATACCAAAAGTCCGGCAAGCAAGAAGTCTTCACCCAAACAAGGAGAGCAGTAATCATGGAAATTATCGAAACCATTAGTCAAGTTTTATTAGGTGCTTTCTCGGTCTATGTGATGTACAAGTTCATTCGATCTTTACGGTTGGTTCCAAACCAATACGCATATATCGTAGAACGCCTTGGGAACTATCAGAAAACACTCGGGCCTGGATTTCATGCCCTTATCCCCTTTGTAGACAAAGTAGTTTACAAGCAAGATTTACGCGAAGAAACCATCGAGGTGGAACCTCAGGAATGCTTCACCAAGGATAACGTCAAAGTAGAAGTTGACGGGGTTATTTACCTGAGCGTTATAGACCCTGTGAATGCAAGCTACGGGGTTACCAATTATCGGTATGCAGCTGTTCAACTTGCCCAAACTACCACACGTTCTGTTTTAGGTAATATGGAGCTTGATCAAACTTTTGAAGATCGGGCCGCCATGAGTAAGGAAGTAGTACATGTTCTCAGTGAAGTTGAACAAGTTTGGGGAATTAAAGTCCACCGGTATGAAATCAAGAATATCGTGACTCCCCGAACGGTACAGAAAGCTATGGAGCGACAGATGACTGCTGAACGAGATCGGCGAGCCATCATCGCCAAATCTGAAGGTGTGAAAGGCTCCAAAGTAAACGATGCTGAGGGGATGAAAGAGGAAATTATCAACATCTCGGAAGCTGAGATGCAGCGACGTATTAACGAAGCAGAAGGTTTAGCTGAAGAGATTCTTTCTATAGCTGAAGCAACAGCTTTGTCTATCGAGGAAATTGCAGGAGCTCTATCTCAACCAAAAGGAACCGAAGCGATGAAGCTTCAGCTTTCAGAAAAATACCTGAATGTACTTTCGGGACTGGGAAGAGACCAAAACAGTATCATATTACCTAAAGACATCTCTAATTATGAAGCACTAATGGATGGTTTATCTCTTGGTGATTTAGATGTCAAAACTGAGAAGGAATAAGCTTTAACGAATTCTCACCTTTATTACAGGGCAGTTCATAATCTCATGAATTGCCCTTTTTATTTATATATATTTTAAGTGTGGAGTTGGTCCACATAAAATCCTAACCATTCTAAAACATACATCCAGATAAATGAGTAAACTAGATACCGCAGTGCAGAGTAAAATTGATCAGTGGCTTAATGGAAGTTATGACGATGAGACCAAAGCAGCTATTCAACAGAAACTGGATGATGGAAAGTATGACGAGTTAACCGATGCTTTTTATAAGGATCTCGAATTTGGCACCGGTGGACTCCGGGGTATCATGGGGATCGGTTCAAACCGAGTCAATAAATATACATTTGGTATAGCCACTCAAGGATTAAGCAATTTCCTGAAGAATGAATATCCTGATACGGAACTGAAAGTTGCCATTGCCCATGATTGCCGGAACAACTCAGAAAAACTGGCTAAGGTAGTTGCTGATGTATTTTCAGCAAATGGTATTCACGTGTATTTCTTTGATGCCCTTCGCCCTACTCCTGAGCTCTCCTACGCTATCCGCGAGTTAGGTTGCCAAAGCGGGGTTATGTTGACAGCTTCTCATAATCCTAAGGAATATAACGGTTATAAAGCCTATGGAGCCGATGGGGGTCAGTTTGTTGCTCCCTACGACAAGATGGTGATGGAAGAAGTTCAAAAAATTGGAAGCGTAGATGAAGTGAATTTTGATGGGGATGAGAACCTTATTGAATCAATTGGTAAAGAAATGGATGAGAAGTACCTAAAAGCTTTGACCGACCTTTCTGTTTCCAAAGATGCAATCAAACGACAGAAGGATTTAGGTATTGTTTTTTCCCCTATTCATGGAACATCTAGAGAATTAGTCCCGGAAGTACTGAAAAGGTACGGTTTCGAGAATGTAAATTTAGTTGAAGAGCAGATGACTGTTGATGGGGACTTCCCAACTGTTGTGTATCCAAATCCCGAGGAAAAAGAAGCGCTGGATATGGCTCTCAATAAAGCCAAAGAAATTGATGCTGAGCTTGTGATGGCTACTGACCCGGATGCTGATCGTGTAGGGATCGCGGTTAAGAACCTGGAAGGTGATTTTGTTTTACTGAACGGAAACCAAACCGGCTCTTTGATTATTAATTATATGCTCACAGCCTGGGAAGAAGCTGGGAAGATCACCGGTAACGAGTACATTGTGAAAACAGTGGTGACTTCCTACCTGATTGATCGTATCGCAAAAGATAAAGGTGTGGAGTGTTTTAATACTCTTACAGGCTTCAAGTATATTGGACAGCTAATGACCCAGCTGGAAGGGAAAAAACAATTCATAGCCGGCGGTGAAGAAAGTTATGGATACCTGATCGGCGAACACGTTCGTGACAAGGATGCGGTTGTCTCCTGTGCCATTATCGCCGAAATGACCGCTTTTTATAAAGACCAGGGAAGCAGTTTATATGAAGCCATGCTGAACATGTATGTAGAGTATGGTTTGTTCCGGGAAAACCTTGTTTCCGTTACCAAAAAAGGAAAAGCAGGCGCTGAAGAAATTCAAAAAATGATGATGAATTTCCGTGCTAATCCCCCAAAGAAATTAGGTGGCTCTCAGGTTGTTACGGTCAAAGATTATCAGACATCCAAAGAGAAAAACATTGCTACGGGCAAAGTGACTGACATCGAACTTCCTTCATCGAATGTTCTTCAATTTATTACTGAAGATGGAGCTATTGTTTCAGCAAGACCATCCGGAACAGAACCGAAAATCAAGTTTTATTGCAGTGTAAATACCAATCTAATGAGCGCTGAAGATTATGCTCAGGTTTCTGCTACCCTTGACAAGAAAATCGAAATGATGATTGAAGGGTTAAAAGATTAGACATCTGAGTTTCCGCTACTTAAAGAATTTTTTATAGTTCTTTACTTTCACTCTAAAACCTGATTAATTAGTCTAATATTAATCTCTGCAACTCGGAACACCAGCTGGCAGAGATTGTTATAACAATAACAGGCTAATATTAATAAATAAGGGAATCACTATGAGTGTAGTTAGAAGAGATACTATTGAGAAACTCATTAATAAAACTGATGATATTAATGTCACCCTATTTTTACCAACTCATAAAAAAGGAGAAGAAGGTAAACAAGACTCCATCCGGCTGAAAAATCTCATTCAAAAAACTAAAAATGAACTCCTTGAAAAAGGATGGAAAGAACAGCGAGTAGAAGATTTATTTAAAGATTTAATTGAAAAATCTGAGGAAAATCAATTCTGGTTACATCAAGATAAAGGCTTAGCTATATATCTAAATGAGAATCATTTTGACTACTTCAAGATCCCTGTAAGTCCAGAAGAAGATTACTATATCGCTGAAAACTTTTTGGTAACCCCTCTTCTAGAACTGCAAAATCACCATGGCACCTATCATGTCTTGCTCTTAAGCCAGAGTGAAACAAAAATGTTCAAAATTGCTCCAGATGAAACTAGTCTGGTAGAATTTGAAAGTGTTCCCACAAGTATGGAAGAACATCTCAAGTATCACGTTCACGAAAAATCCATGCAGCAACATTCTGCCGGTGGTGGCAGTAACGCTACTTTTCATGGACAAGGTGGCGATGAAGATGACAAAGAGCTTGAGTTGTTCCTAAAGCACA
The DNA here is from genome assembly GCA_002694685.1 of Balneola sp. NCBI lineage: Bacteria > Pseudomonadati > Balneolota > Balneolia > Balneolales > Balneolaceae > Balneola > Balneola sp. Next base: position 666,293 of record NZMW01000004.1, on the reverse strand, counting down.
TTGAGAATAAAGTCACCAAGTATCTGAAGAAAGAAAATGGTCCTCTAGTTTTAGCGGGACCGGATAAAATGGTTGCCTATTACAGGAAAGCCAATAAGTATTTTAATGTTTTAGATGAGGCTATTAAAGGAAATTCAGATAATAAAAGTCCAAAAGAACTTGCTGAAGAAGCTTGGACTATTGCAGCAGATTATTTTCAGGAAGATATTGAAAGTGACATTGAACGGTTCAACAATTTGCAGGGCAGTGAGCTTATTTCAACTGAAGTTGAAGAAATCGTTAAAAGTGCGTATTTCGGAAAAGTTGACACTCTCTTTGTACCTATGGGAACCCGACAGTTTGGGGTATTCCATCCAGATGAAAATCGTGTAGATATGTCTGAATCTTTAAATGGTGAAGCTGTAGATCTGATAAACTATGCAGCAATATCTGCCATAAGAACTGGAAGCACCCTTTATGGATTGCCTCAATCTCAGGTTCCTAAAAATTCTGGTTTGGCAGCTATTTACAGATATAAAAGCTAATAGTGAATTTTAGTTTACAACAAGCCGAGACTTCTTAATTGAAGTGTCGGCTTTTCTATTTAATTGACTTATTTATAGCAATTGAAAGTTTTTACCCGCTTTCTGTAGTACAATCCCTTCCATCTCTAATTGTAGCAAAGCGACTAATAACTGGCTGGTGTTTACCCCAATTTTGTCGCTTAAATCGTCTACCTGATATGCCCGATCTTCTAAGGCTTGGCATATTTTAGTAGCTGTTTCGTCAAGATCTTTTTCCCTCCAGCTAGTTTTCTCTGCTTCTGTAGCTTTACTTTTTGATTCATCAGAATGGTATTCAACTAGCAGCTCTTCCAAAATGTCATCTACCGTTTGAACCAGTTTAGCAGCTCCCCTCTTTATTAAGTAATTACATCCCGTTCCGGTAGGATTACCAATTGGGTGTGGCACTGCAAACACCTCTCTGTTTTGATCCAGCCCAAGGTCAGCGGTAATCATACTCCCTCCTTTTATCCCTGATTCAATTACTAAAACACCCATACTCATCCCGCTAACAACTCGGTTTCTTACCGGGAAATTTCCTGCATCTGGATTAGTGCCTAATGGAAACTCAGTAATCACCGCACCACCTGACTTTACAATCTGATTAGCTAGATTAGCGTGCTTTCTTGGATAAAGATTGTCAATTCCCGAGCCGAGCACAGCTACCGTTGGAGCGTTATGGTCTAGTGCTGTTTTATGAGCAATAGCATCAATACCATAAGCGAGACCGCTGTATATACACAGCCCTTGATCAGCCAGCTCCCCGGTCAATTTTTCAGCCATATTTCTTCCATAGGTTGATGTATTCCGGGTACCAACCACAGCAACTCCGGGTTTTGAAATAGCTTCTGGATTTCCTTTTAACCAGAATAGTATGGGAGGATCATAGATTTGCTTAAGAAGAGGTGGATACTCAGGGTCTGAGAACGTAATAATTTCAGATCCGCTTTTTTCAGTCTCAGCTATAATCTGATCTACCGTCTCCCAATCATCAAAAGAAAGAATTGCCAAAGCAGAAGCTTCACCTATTCCCTCAATTGACCTAAGCTTTCTTTTACCGATGCTGAAAATCTCTTCAGGATCATCGATGTTCTTTAATAGTTTATAAACGCGCCGGCTACCTAATCCCGAAATTATGCTAAGCGCTACGAGTACCCTAAGTTTCTTCTTCTTTCCCATTTTGTATGTATTCCCACAGTTTCTCTCTAAGCTCGTCGATACCGTGACCGGTAGCTGACGAAATAGGAATAACGGAAATTTCATCATCAAAATGAAGTTCTTCTTCTAACTCAAACCCTTGTTTTAAATCCATCTTAGTGATAGCTAAGATTCGAGGTTTGTCAAGAAGGTCTTTTCTGTAGGATTTTAATTCATTCAAAAGCGCGTTGTATTCATACTCAATATCAGTCATACAACTAACCATAAACAGCAGTACGTTGTTGCGCTCAATATGTCTCAGGAATTGAATTCCCAAGCCTTTCCCATCATGAGCTTCTTCGATAATTCCCGGGATGTCAGCCATTACAAAACTTCTGTAATCCTCAAACTTCACCACTCCCAGGTTAGGCTCTAAAGTTGTGAAAGGATAGTCAGCTATTTTTGGCTTGGCGTGAGATAAAGCTGAAAGCAGGGTACTCTTTCCGGCATTGGGAAATCCAACCAACCCAACCTCTGCTATAAGTTTAAGCTCAAGCTCAACTGTTCGCTTTTCACCCGGTTTACCCTCTTGGGCATGCTGGGGTGTTTGATTGGTCGAACTTCTAAAGTGCCAGTTTCCCAAACCACCTTTTCCGCCTTCTGCGATAACGAGTTTCTCTTCATGTTCGGTGATTTCACCCAACCGTTCTTTGGTTTCCGCATCAAAAACAACGGTACCTAAAGGAACTTCAAGCAGTTCAGACTGTCCGGCTGCTCCAGAACTTTTTTGCTTAAAACCATTCTCCCCATTTTTGGCTTTGATATACTTTCGGTAGCGAAGATCAAGAATGGTATTCAGCTGTTCGTTTCCAACCAAAACTACATCCCCACCTTTTCCTCCATCGCCGCCATCGGGACCTCCTTTTGGCACATATTTTTCCCTGCGAAAATGAGCAGAGCCATCCCCGCCTTTTCCAGCAGTTACATAAATTTTGGCATAATCAGCAAAGCGCATAGAATTGGTCTTCCTTAAAGGTTTTCAAAAATAAAATCACTCATCATCTGGTAAAGATGTTTTCTGGCATTTCCGCCATTAATACTGTGAGCTTTGTTTGGATATATCATTGATTCAAACTGCACATCAGCTTCAATCAAAGCATCAATCATTTCAACAGAATTCTGGAAATGTACGTTGTCATCTCCTGTACCATGAATCAGCAGGTAATTCCCTTTAATCTGATCTACCTTGTTTAGGGGAGCACCTTCGTCATATCCCTCAGGATTGAGCTGAGGAGTTTGCATAAAGCGTTCTGTATAAATAGTGTCGTAATATCTCCAGCTGGTTACCGGTGCAACAGCGATGGCAGCAGAAAAAACATCAGCTCCTTCTGTAATACCTAATGAAGACATATAGCCACCATAGCTCCAACCCCAAATTCCAATTCGCTCTGGGTCTACATAAGGCAACTTAGCTACTTCTTTAGCCGCAGCTATCTGATCAGCGGTTTCTAACTGACCCAGTTTTTTATAAACCTGTTTCTTGAATTCACTCCCGCGAGCTCCTGTTCCGCGGTTATCTACAGAAACTACAATATACCCCTGGTTAGCAAGATATTGATGCCACATAGGGCGCTGACCGCTACCAAATGCTTTCGTTACAGTCTGGCTTCCAGGACCTCCATAAACATACATCAGCACCGGATAGTTTTGGTTAGGATCAAAATCAACCGGCTTAAGCATGTATGCGTTTAAGCTTACACCGTTTACATCCATCTGCATAAACTCTTTCTCGATGTAGCTGTATTCCTGAAGTGTTTGGCTCAGTTCCGCATTATCCTCAATCGTTCTTACTTTTCGTCCATTGTCTCTGAATAGACTTACTTCAGATGGCTTGTTATAATCTGACCAGCTGTCGATGTAATACTTAAAATCACCGCTCATATTTATGTTATGCCATCCAGCTCCAGTTGTCAGCTTTTGCTTCTTCTTGCCGTCAATACGGATGCTGTATAACTGCCTTTCCATAGGTGAGGCTTCTGAGCTTACATAGAACAATTCATACGTCCGCTCATTATGGCCAATGAGTTCAGTGACATCCCAGTCACCGCTCGTTACTTGCTCAAGCTGCTGACCTTCCATGTCGTAGAGATACACATGATTATATCCACTTTCATCACTGGTAGTAATGAACTGCTCGCCGTTATTCAAAAAGTACAGATCGTCGTTCACATCTAACCACGTATCACTTTCTTTAGTGAGAATTGTATTCGAGTTGCCGTTAGTAGCATTAGCCAACATGATATCCATCTTATTCTGAAGGCGATTCATGCGGCGAATAGACAATACATTGTTATCTCTGGTCCAGTTTATTCGAGGGATATACTGATCATCCTCCTCGCCAACATCCATGGTTACCGTTTCTTCAGAATTCAAATGGTACACATGGATAGATACAATCGAATTCTGTTCTCCTGCTTTGGGATACTTAAACTGAACTTGTCCGGGATATAGTGAACCCCAGTCTGTCATAAAAAACTGCTTTACCAGTTCCTCGTCAAACCGATAGAAAGCTATACGATTTCCTTCAGGTGACCAAAACCAGGCTTTAGCAAATCCAAATTCCTCTTCATAAACCCAATCAGCGGCACCATTTATAATCTTGTTGAATTCTCCGTCTTCGGTGATTTGAGTCTCTTCACCAGTAGCCAAATCAACCCAAAACAAATTATTATTACGGACAAATGCTGCACGCTCCCCTTCCGGAGAAAGCTCTGCATACTGTTGCTTCTCTTCAGACTGAGTTAGTTTGGTCAGTTCTTTTGAAGCAATATCATACACATAATAATTCTCCTTAGTGCTTCTCCGCCAGAGTTGCTCTACATCTGTTTTAATAAGCAGTTTTGATTCATCAGAAGAGAACTGATAACCCTGTACTTCAATTACATTGCCTTCGGCATCCGTAAAGTCATTCCCGTTAAACAACACGCGCTCATTCCCATTTACGATGTTAAAACGGATGATCTGATTATCCTGAGTAGCCGTGTAGAATTCTCCATCATTCATCCAGCGAACATTCTGAACACCATTTGGAGAAAATGTACCATCAAAGATATGCTCGAACTCAATGGGTTTTTTATCTTGAGCGAAAGTGGCAACCGAAAAAATTGCCATCAAAATAAAAGATAGTTTTACTGCTTTCATAGAAGTAATAATTGGATTAAAAAAGAAAAGAACGCCGGTCGGGCATTCTTTTCAAAAGTGATTATAGAAGTTCTTATTTCTTATGAAGTATAAGTTTGAGCAGCTTAGTAAGCTTTTCCTTCATCTCATTTCGGGAAACGATAAAATCCAGAAACCCGTGTTCCTTTAAATATTCAGCTGTCTGAAAACCTTCCGGTAAGTCACGACCTATCGTTTGGCGAATAACCCGGGGTCCTGCAAAACCGATTAAAGCGCCGGGTTCGGCTATGTTGAAGTCTCCCAACATTGCATAGCTGGCAGTAACTCCACCTGTGGTTGGGTCCGTCATGTAAGAAATGTAAGGCACCTTTGCTTCTTCAAGCTGAGCGAGTTTTGCTGAGGTTTTTGCCATTTGCATCAGGCTGAGCACACTTTCCATCATTCGGGCGCCACCGGTTTGAGAAATAATCATCAGTGGAATTTTCTTCTCCCGGGCGTGGTCAATTGCAATTCCTAAGCGTTCACCCACAACCGAGCCCATACTTCCTCCAATAAAGGAGAAGTCCATACAGGCTACAACCAAGTCCAGCTTATTCATTTTGCCCACACCTACTCGTGCAGCATCACTTAAACCCGTTTTTTCCTGATATTGGTCTAGTCGATCTTTGTACTTCTTACGATCTTCAAACTCCAGTGGATCAGTAGGTTGGATTTCCTGACCTAATTCTTTGAATTTTCCACCATCAAAAATAATTTCGAAATATTCTTCACTCCCAATTCTGAAGTGATATCCGCTTAGTGGATCAACCCAAAGGTTGTCTTCCAGCTCACGCTTGTGGATGGTTTCGCCGGTAGTAGGAACTTTAATCCAAACGCCTTCCGGCATTTCTTTCTTGGTATCCGTTTGGATGTTTTCGTCTTTTCTTTTAAACCAGGACATATACTGCGTTTTGTGAATTTTTTCAGATGTTTAAAATAAAGATTCTGAAGGTTAATTCTGAATCTCTTTATACGGAAGTGTTATTAACCTGACTGCTGGTCAAATAATTTGATTCAAGCTCCTCAGCGGTGGTCTTTTCAAAAAAATCATCCTTTGTAGTTGACTCAAAAAGAGTGACCAATGATTTTGAAGTAATCTGACCTGAATCTATGATCGTCAACTCTTCCAACCTTTTCTTATCTAATCGATCAATTCCTGTTCCAATTATCTTTTCACCCGGCTTCAACAACTCTTCGATTTCAACCAGTTCGAGGATTCTTGAATCTGAAACAGCTTTTAACCCCTCATTGTTAAATGAAAATAATTGGTGGTAGAGATGCTTTCTTCTCGCGTTAATTACGGCATGGATTTTACCTTCACCTACGGCCTGAGCAAAACCGGCCAGTGTATTTCCTGAATAAATATCGACGTCTAATCCGAAAAACATTCCCTTTATAGCGCTAGCAGCAATTCGAAGTCCGGTATATGAACCCGGCCCGGTGCTTACCAAAACGGTATCAAGATCAGCCATTTTAAATTGATGCTCTTGCATGAGTTCGCGTACGTATAAAAACAGTAGTTCGGAATGAGAACCCTTCCGCTCAGTACGTTTCTCAAATACCTCACCCGCATTATTTTGAAAAGAAACGGAACAAATATTGGTTGCGGTCTCGAAAGCAAGAATCATAGTTTTACTAAATCTGATTGTCATCCTGAACTTGATACAGGACTTTAAAAATCATCTAATTTCGTTTAGTACCAACTGACCTTTATTGAAAATACCCACCGCTCTACCCTTCAATGTTTTATCCAGATATGGAGAGTTTTTAGATTTTGAGCGCACGTTTTTCTTATCAAAAGTCCATTCTTCGTCTGTGTTAAAGAAGGTCAGGTTAGCTTTCGCACCTTCTTTTATTTCCGGCTGATCCAGGTTTAAAATTTTGCGTGGATTATATACCAGTTTATCCATCAACTGCTGAAGGTCTAACTTCTTGGTTTGAAGCAGTCTCTGATTAGTTATTGACCAAGCCGTCTCCAATCCTATAATTCCGTTGGGAGCATAAATGAATTCCACCTCCTTCTCTTCTATGGCATGAGGCGCGTGGTCAGTACAAATAACATCAATAGTTCCATCAACCAACCCTTCAACCATTGCATCTACATCTTCCTGAGTTCGAAGTGGCGGGTGCATTTTAAAATTTGTATCAAAGTGTTGTTTATCAATTTCTTCATCCGTCAGATCAAAGTGATGGGCACAAACTTCGGTAGTAACATTAATTCCTTTTTTCTTGGCCTGTCGGACTAAATCAACCGCATTCTTAGTACTGATGTGAGCCACATGAATATGTCCGCCTGTATATTCCGCTAACAAGATATCACGGGCTATCATCACCTCTTCGGCTATTCCAGGAGTTCCGTCCAGTCCCAGGCGGGTAGATACTTTCCCCTCGTTCATATGTCCCGGCCTTGAAAGAGCCAGGTCTTCTTCATGATTAATAATCGGCATTCCAAGCATAGAAGAATACTCGAGGGCAACTCGCATTACCTGAGAGTCAAAAACCGGATCTCCATCATCACTAAAAGCAACAGCCCCACCTTCTTTCATATCGGCCATTTCGGCAATAGACTTCCCTTTACGCTCTTTGGTCACACAAGCAATCGGGTGTACATCAACCGGTAATTTCTCTGCTTTTTTGATGATAAACTCTACCACATCGCGAGTATGTGTTGCAGGCTTGGTATTCGGCATACAGGCTACAGCTGTAAAGCCTCCAAAAGCTGCAGCATCGCAACCCGTTTTAATTGTCTCTTTATGCTCAAAACCGGGTTCACGCAAGTGAATGTGCATATCCATCCAGCCCGGAGAGACGTATGCTCCGCCAAAATCATGAGTTTCTTCTCCTTTACCGGCCTTTAATCCGGAACCAATTTCTTTAATGAGACCCTCCTCAATGCGGATATCAATGGTGTCTTTACCTTTATGAGAATTGCTAACGGGCTTCAGGTTTTTGAGGAGCATGAATGTGGATTTGTACGATTTACGTTCGCCTGCAAATATACCGTGATTCGGCACTAAAGTTAAGTCAAGGATTGAAATCCTTTTCTGTAGTAAAGGATTAGATTTCTTCCTTTTCAAAAAGCTTTACCTCTTCTTGATAAGATCTATATTTGTGATGCTCTTCTTGGTTGTAGATATAATTTCTAACCCGTTGTATTTCATTTTTTCCGACTGAGAATACTCCATATCCTTGTTGCCATCGAAATTTTCCGCTCGGGAAATATTGATCGTTTATCCATTTTGAGGATGAGCCTTTAATGAGCTTTATAACCTCAGACGTATTTTGCAGAATGGGCATTTTAAAAAGAACATGGATATGATCTTGCATACCGTTCACCACATCAATTTGTATCCCTTTTCTTATCCCGTGCGCCTTGATATAGGTATTCAATTCACCCCGAAAATAACGCTTCAATAATGGTTCTCGATTTTTTGTACTCCAAACCCCATGTACCCAAACCTGATTTAATGTTCTTGGCATCGGTGCATTTTTTTGTTTTTGATCAATAAGTAAGAGCCTCTAAGTCTCTATTCCTTACAATATTTTTTTAAACCAGCTCAATTGTCTTCCTTTATTACAGAAAAGGATTTCAATCCTTTGTACCTTTAACACCGATTTAAAAATCCCAAATTCTCCCAATGCCCGACAAGCAAATCCCATTTCTTTTTGATATTCCTTCTGTTGAAGAGCTTACCGAGAAAATCAAAAACCTGCTGGAACAAAATTTCACGGATATTCTGGTTGAAGGTGAAACCAGCAATGTAAACCAAAGCCGAAACGGACATTATTATTTTACCCTTAAAGACTCCAACGCATCCCTCCCCTGTGTAATTTGGAGAAGCACGGCCCAGCGGTTGGGGATTAACCTCACCGATGGACAGCAAATTGTGGTAGGTGGAGATATTCAGGTTTACGCACCTCACGGTCGCTACCAGATGATTGTGAATTTGGTGCAACAGGCCGGAATTGGGAAACTGCAGCAGGCTTTTGAAAAGCTAAAAGCTAAGCTAAAAGAGGAGGGGCTTTTTGAAGATGATCATAAACAAGCACTCCCAAAATTTCCGGAAAGTATTGGTGTAGTAACTTCCTCAACCGGTGCGGCCTTTCAGGATATTAGGTCTACACTGGAGAAAAGGTGGCCACTGGCTGAAATCAAACTCTATCACGCTAGCGTGCAGGGCGTAAATGCCGCGCCGGAAATTGTAGAAGGCATCAATTATTTCTCCAATCACAAAAACGTGGACGTCATCATTATTGGGCGTGGCGGAGGTTCATTGGAAGATCTTTGGCCTTTTAACGAAGAATCGGTGGCGCGTGCTGTTTTCCATTGTGAGGTCCCGCTTATAAGTGCGGTTGGGCATGAAGTGGATTTTTCTATTTCTGATTTTGTAGCAGATGCACGGGCAGCAACCCCAACTCAAGCCGCCATTGTAGCCGCTCCGGATATTAATGAAATTCGATATATGGTGGAAGACTACACCAAGAAATTAGAAATGAATACCACCGGAGCCATAGAACTGTATAAGGATAAAGTAGCAAACATGGCAAAATCCCATGCTTTGTTGGCTGTGAAGCAGAAAATGGAAGCAGCTCGGTCTCGCATTTCAACCCTTGATGAAAAGTTGAAATACCGAACAGACTCTCTTATTCGAAATCGAAAAGAGCACCTGACAGAACTCTTCCACTCTCTTGATAAACAGAATCCAAACGAACCACTCGAAAAAGGGTTTGCCCGTGTTTGGCAGGATGGAAAATGGATTCGGGAAGCAAACGTCTTTGAGCAGGAATCGACTTTTGATTTAGAATGGAAGGATAAAAGAGTTACCCTGAAAAAGTAAGTCCATCCTTTGGCTTGGGATCTATTCGGAATATCCTATACCCTTTCAGAGAAATTGACATTCCTTTCTTCATAAAGTCTTTATTTCCGATGGTTACCCTCTTGAAAACTAAGAGGAGCTTGCTATGTATCTCATTAATGTAACTGCGGATAACTCTGAATTAGACGACATTCCATGTTTAGATCAAAAAAACCCGAATAGCGTTCGATTATTTAATTATGATCGGAAGTGGCTACTCGACCGTTTTGATGAAGGATTGAAAATCATAAAACTGGACACCCCTGAACCAGCCTTCATAGAATATATACCGGCAGAAAAAGCCTGGAAACCAATTTCGGCTCCGGGATACATCTTCGTCAATCAACTTTTTGTGCCTGAAATCTATGCCAGTGAGTGGCTAAAATCTATACTTCTTCATCATTGTGAAATTGAAAATAAAGACAAGAATGGTGTCGTCATCATGCTTGGAAATGATGATTTCAAACAGAACCGAACTTTCTTTCTACAGCGTGGATATCTCGAATATGCTCACCTGCCAAATTTTACTCTTCTCGTAAAACGCTTTAACCCCGAGTCGCCTTCTCCATACTTTTCTATGAATTTTGAGACTGAGACTTCCCATGGCCAGTCACATACAATCACTCTAAAATATGCTGACCAAAGCACCTTCATCAATTTTTATATCTTCCAAATGGGACGTGAATTTGAGGATTTGGGATTTGAAGTAATACTCAAGAAATTAGAGACTGCTAAAGATGCAAGGGATTCAGGAACTCCATATGGCACTTTTGGTGTATTTTTAGATGGAAACTTTCTTACTCACCGTCTCTTAAATCAAAAAGGGATTCAAGAACTCATTGGTAAGCAAGATCTGAATATTGTTTTTCCAGAAATCAAGAAGTCCTTTAACCATCCACACTCAGAATAATCCATTTACAGATATTTATGTTTTCAACAAATGTACCCGTTTAAGTAACTCATAAATGCTGTCGATAAGGACAAATTCAAAGCCCTAGTTGTTAATATAAATTCAAGCTAAATTAAATAATGCTTTCACGAATAGGTTTCACGCTACTAACAGCACTACTTCTTTTTGTCACCGGACAAGCTCAGGATAATAGTAATTTCAACTTTTTTGGAAACGCTCGCTTTTCTTACGGAAGCTCTGCCAGTGATGCTTTAGAACATTTTGATGGCACTTCTTTTTTAAGGGTTCGTGTTGGTGGTGCTTATGACTTCAACGAGAATCATAGTTTTAGGGCACGTATAGCTACTACTCAATCTTCCGAATTTGAGCCCGTATCATTAACACTGGCTTCTGACCCCGGTGGATTAGATGTAGGTCACATCTCTTTTGATCAGTTTTATTACCAGTATCAGGGAGAGAATATCAGTTTAAAAGCCGGACGTTTTCAACATACTCCAAAAGTACTTTCTAATGCAGGACGAAGTCACTTTCGTTTCCAGAGTAATAACATCAATAACCACTGGGTGGACGGTATTCACTTAGAGCACGATTTAGGAAATTCATGGGTAGCTGAGGCAGTTGGAGAGTATCAGCATCGAAATCATGTTAGTTATTCCTACCGAGGCGGACTCAATTTCGCAAACAACAAGCATAATGTTGCCAGCTACTTTGGAGTAGAAAATAAATCCCGGGATGACAACAACATCATTCAAAAAGCATTTGCCTTGTTCGTAGCTCCTGACGCCTACTTAAAGCCAAATGGATACAGCACTTACTTAGCTTTAATGAGCCGTTTAGTTTACGATCTGCCAAAACCTGAATTATTGAATGGCGGTAGTTTTCGTATAGCAGGTGAGCTTGGTCAAAACCTCAACACTTCTTTTGAGAATGGAACCAGTGCGGTGATTTCCTTTGGTGTGAACAATTTTGCGGATAAGCATCAATTTATGATTGAATTCGCCAAAACGGATACTCAATGGCTAACGGCAAATGTATACGCGCCAAATGCGGATGAACTCGAACTCCGCTACCGGTACTTTATAACCAGCGATTTAAATATTGATTTCAGATATCGAATTAGAGATTCCCGAAATGATTTAGTGCCCACCAACTACAACTTCTTTGCCCGTGCAACATACTCATTTTAACCGCTCTTAGTTTAGTTACGCATCTTGTTTAGGGTAACAGCCGAGGATTTTAAGCTCTTCGGCTTTTTTATTGAGTTCATCTAAACCCTCCTTAACTTCGGGATTCTCAATGTTTCCGTGGATATCCAGATAGAATGAATATTTCCAGGGTTCATTCATCCGAGGCCGTGATTCCAATTTGGCCATATTTATTTTGTGGCGATGAAGAATATTCAGGCACTCAATCAGCGAGCCTTCATCATTGGAAGTAACCATCATCAATGATGTTTTGGCCGGTATTTGTAAATCGACTTGCACAGGTTCTTTGGTGGCAATCACAAACCGCGTGAAATTTTCCCGCTGATTGGCAATATCATGTTCAATAACATGAAGTCCATACAAATCTGCCGCATGTGCTCCGGCGATAGCTCCCTGAGACAAATCACCATCCTCCAACACTTTCTTAGCCGACATAGCCGTGTCTAAATATGATTCCACTTTGCATCTTGGCAGCTTTGACAAAAACTGAGAACACTGTGCAATAGCTTGCGGATGCGACATAATCCGACGAATTTTAGACAACTCAACAGGCTCAACAGCCATCAGGCAATGAACTACTTTCAGAATTTCTTCCCCTACGATGTGTAATTTCTCATTCCCTAGAATATCATAGGTATCGTTGATAGAACCTGCCGTTGTATTTTCAATTGGAAGGAGAGCAAAATCTACTTTCTCATCTAATACAGCTTGTGCTGCCTGCTGGAAGGTATCGTAGCCAATTGCATCAACTCTTGCATATCGCTCACTGAAATGGCGTGTTGCCGCCTGGTGGCTATAAGCTCCATCTGTCCCCTGATAAGAAACCCGTACCGTATCGCCATTCGATTTTTCATTCTGATGATCAACCAGCGACTGTGTTTGGAAACGTACAGAGTTTGTAATTATCTCCCGAAAAAGATGCTCGGCATAATACCGATCAAGACCTACTTCACTGGCTAAATCACGAATACGATTTAAGAGCTGCTCTTCCCGTTCAAGGTCCCGAATTCCCTGTTCGTTCTTGAGTTTCAGATCTGAAACTTCCTTGACCAACCCCTGCCGTTGGGCTAAAGCTTTTAAGATGGTACGATCTATTTCATCCAGCCGTTTTCGAATGGAATCTAGGTTGTCTGACATATAATAAATTACTTAACTGTGAGTGAGTAATGGAAAGTAGTAAAACTGATGGGGATTAAAAGGATGAATTTTGATCTTACAAATCAACCGATAACTAATCTGATTGCTGTCCGTAGCACGCCTAAAATTTATCTAAAAGTTTTATGAGCAAACAACATATCGGCACTGCCAAAACTCTGTTCATCTTTATCTTTACTGTATTAATTGGTTTTATCCTCTTCATTTTGCCCAATCTTTTCTTTGGGATCTTTAAAATAAATGGCGGGCTCTCCGGAATTAACCTTTTGTTCATCGCTCTGTTTCAATTTACAACCGTCACGTCTTTACTCTATTTGTCTCTGAAGTGGCTGGGGAAAGATTTCAAGTTTATCGGATGGAATTGGAAGCAATGGAGAAATGACGGGATGCTTGGTATCATTATCGGGCTCAGTTGGACAGCGATACAGGTTTTATTCATCATCCCAAATACCAGTGGTGCAGAACGAGCTGACATCAAACAAATGCTCGATATGATGGATGGTACTTTGTTGAGTACTGTTTCTTACATCGCTCTTGGTGTGATTGGTGGAGGAATTACTGAAGAAATTTACAACCGCGGCTACTTCATTAATGTGCTTAAGTCAACCTTTAAGAACCAAAAAGCAGGACTCTGGCTATCTGCGCTACTTTCTGTCCTGTTCTTTGCTTTAGGGCACATGCCCTCCAATGCAATTGAATGGATAGACATTCTAGTACCGACTGTACTTTACACACTATTATTCATTTATACAGAACGGTTGACCGCCTCAATTTTTGCCCACGCAATATATAACAGCACAGCTATTCTGATAGTCTACTATTTATATTTTGGCTGAAATGACCCTTAACTCTTTTCTAAAGACTTGGCATAGAATCCTAAATTTCCTATTGTAATTCCAACCGACAAAAATACCCGATTTATGTTGAAACTAGTTTTACTCCCACTATTGATTTCCACCTTCACCATTCAAACCGTTGACCCTACTCCTGAAATAGATGCTTTTTGGGGTGAAATGAGTTCAACCGTTGCCTCCGGAGACTTTGAAGGATATGCTTCACTTTATCATGAAGATGCGGTTTTGGTGAATGGCATTTCTGACGAAAGTTACCCTATTTCTGATGCCTTGTCCGGATGGAAGCAAGGCTTTATAGACACCAAGGAAGGATCCATGTCTGCCAGCGTAGAGTTTAGATTCAGTAAGCGATTACACAGCGAAAGCACAGCCCATGACACCGGAATCTTCCACTATACCTCTAAGGCAGAAGGACAGAAACCGCAGCCCATCTATGTTCATTTTCAGGGTTTGCTTGTGAAAAAAGAAGGAGAATGGAAACTAGTTATGGAGTATCAGGAATCAGTCGCCACCATTGAAGAATGGGAAGAACTAAAATAATTCCAACTTAGATTTAATCATTAGTTGCCGTAGTTTCTATCTATGATTTTTGCTGCTAGCGTCCTACTACTTTCATGTATTTTATATTATTTGGTTGAAAAGGAAAACCTCTTGAAGGTTTGGTTTACTCCTGTCAGCACAAAGCTAAAACACTTCTTGATCGGGTTTTTAACTCTAGCCCTCTTAAGCACTATATCTCAATTATTTTTTGGTTATTTAAGTGGCGCTACGTGGTTTATCGCTCCTGAAATTAGTCTCAAATCCATCTATGCATCCGCTTTATATGATTTAAGATCGGTACTTTTTGAAGAACTTACCTTTCGTGGCATTGCATTATACTTTCTGTTTCGATTCACTAAAAAGCGACAACTTTCCCTTCTGATTTCAGCCGCAGGCTTCGGAATTTATCATTGGTTCACCTTTGGCGTTTTAGGAAACCCAATTCCTATGATAGCGGTGTTTATTACTACGGGTCTCATGGGCTACGCATTTGCTCTAGCTTTAGAAAAAACAAATTCTATAGTATTACCTATCGCTCTTCATCTGGGGTGGAATCTCATTAACAATACCGTATTCTCTAATGGACCTTTAGGCATTCAGTTGCTTCAGGCAAATCTAAGCGGCAACCCCATAGATTTAGGAGGATACTATGATCTTATCTCCCTCGCTTGGTACATTTTTATTCCCTCCCTTGTAATCCTGATGCTAAATCGGTTCTTCACCAGACAGACCAAAGACTTCAAACTGATGTAAGGAATAGGAACGCATCACATTCCTCACTCGTTGCGCCCAAGAGAACATTCACTCCAAATTCTTTATGGGCTCCATCAACCAAAAAACACTTTTCGGAACTGATCGAAGAGTTATTGCTCTCGGTGTTGCACGCATGGCTGATGCCATGGGTAATTCTTTTCTTATTGTTGTCCTACCCCTTTACATAGCAAGCGGCAGTGTCTCTGGTGAGGTTTTTGGTTTCTCAGAATCTCTTATTACCGGAATTGTACTTGGCCTGTACGGATTAGTCAGCAGTGCATTTCAACCCTTTGCCGGACGAGTGTCTGACCGGGCCGGCAAGCGCCGACTATTTGTGATACTTGGCTTGATTCTATTCATGTTTGCCAACTTTGCCTATGTAATTGCCGATACCTACGAAATCATTTTTGTGATAAGAGCAATACAGGGTATTGCAGCAGCTCTTACTATTACAGCCAGCATTGCCTTGGTAAGTGAAGTAAGTGATACCGGCAGTCGGGGAGAAAATATGGGCATCTATAATTCATTCCGGCTGATTGGTTTTGGGGCCGGACCTTTGGTAAGTGGAATTCTTGTTGAAGCAGGACCCTACACACTCCCTATTGTTGGTGAAATAAATGGATTTATAGCTTCTTTTGGTATTGCCGGGATTATGGCTATGGTAAGTGGAATATTGGTTTCAATTATGGTTCAGGATCCTGTAGAAACCAAACCCAGCACAGAAAAAATGATTTTCCGGGTTACTTCTGATGACCCTAACTACATCCTTGACCCTATATTTGCACTTGGGATCTCCACTTTCATCATGAGCACCGGTTTTGCCTTATTGGCCTCTATTGAGCCACAGGTTAATGAACGGCTTTCTCAAGGGGCATTTGTCTTTTCCATTCAGTTTAGTGCTTTAGTGGGAATGCTTGCACTCGTTCAACCTTTTGTTGGGAAATTGAGTGATCAGTATGGGCGGAAAGTGTTTATCGTAATTGGTTTGGTTGGATTGGTACCCATCACGCTTGCACAGGGATTATCAACAGAATCATGGCATTTGATTGTAGCCCGGGCACTTCAGGGAATCAGCGCGGCTATGGTTTTTGCGCCTGCACTGGCACTAGCCGGCGATCTTACCAAAAAAGGTCAGGAAGGAGCTCAGCTTTCAGTGCTAACCGTTGCTTTTGGAATAGGAATTTCTGCCGGGGCAGTCCTATCCGGATATGCTATTCGATTTGGCTTTATTGCCCCTTTTGCTATTGGCGCTATCCTTGCGGCGTTTGGTGCTATTCTTGTTAAAACTCAGGTTCCTGAAGACTAAATTTTGGCCTCATTAATAAGTTAACTTATTGAATAATCAGCCTTCATCTTCTAACCACCCAAACCTCCGCTGAAGCGACTTAATAGTGAAGGAATGGGATTCAGTTCCACGGGTTCCCAATAAAAAACCAAGTGGTTTAAGATCTTCTACATTTTCACAGACAATTTTGAATAACCCGAGGTAAGGAATTATAATCAGCATGCCCGGTATTCCCCAAATCATACTAGCTGCAATCAATGAAAATATGATGACCAGCGGATTAATCTGTACATATGACCCCGTGATGTTCGGAGTGAGGATGTTATTCTCGATAAACTGAACTATAAAAAACTGAACTAAAACGGCTGCAGCGAGAGAAGGACTCTGTGTCCCCAGCACAATAATCGCGACAACTCCGTAGCCCAACACCGTTCCCAGATATGGAATCAGGTTGAACAGTGCAGCTATCAAACCAAAGAGCAGTGCGTATTCAACGCCAATCAGCATAAACCCGAGGGTATTAAGTACTACTAAAATCAGACAAACAATTACCAACCCTTTAAGATATTTAGGTACAACTAAAGCAGCCTGATTGATAATATTTTGAGTCACTGCTTCTCTTTCCTCAGGAATCAACATAGAAATGAAATCGCGAAATTTATCCCTATATAAAAGCAGCAGGAAAGTATAGACCGGTAATAATCCAACTCCCAGAATAGTGTTCGTTGTTGCTGTGAATGCCTGAGTGACATATTCTCCTGTTTTGCTTGCACTTTCAAGCCAGGAATTAATGGAGGCTTCAGAAAAGCCGGTAAATACAGCCAATGAATACTTTATGGCATCCATATTGGCTTCTACATTTTCTTTGATCTCAGAAAGATTATCTGTGAAGCTTGCCGAAAGCGCTATTAGTGCATAAACGAAGCCCCCCACAAAAACCATAAAGCTAAGAATCACCATAAAATTTGTGAGTAGACGGGGGATTTTTCGTTCCTCCAGCCAGCTTGCATAGGGGTACAGCAAATAAGCAAGCATAACACTTAAAAAGAATGGAACCAGCAGAGGCCGAGCTATAATCAAGGCTGCAACAACAAGAAAAACAAAAGCCAGCCGGATGGTATTGCGAAGTAAAAGAGGGTATTCACTCATAGAATGTCATTTGATATCAATCAGTAAGTTAACATAGCTGAATTATAACATAGAATATAAACTTAAGTCTATATTATTTCTTCTATGAGGATACGATTTTGTTCCCGTTCTCTTTCAAATTACTTTTTAATTAAAGAATCTTTTTTAAGATACTATCCGGTCGTGATCCATCTAAAGGAATGCGGCCGGTAAGCTGCCAGTGATTGCCTTCCAAAAAGTCACCGTATTCAGGATTATCAAATACAAAGGCATAATCTAATACCACGTAAAACAGATCTATACCTAAACCAAGAGATTGATACGACATATCCTCCTCATACTTACCTG
This sequence comes from Balneola sp., assembly GCA_002694685.1. Lineage (NCBI taxonomy): Bacteria > Pseudomonadati > Balneolota > Balneolia > Balneolales > Balneolaceae > Balneola > Balneola sp. The sequence continues at coordinate 648,361 of NZMW01000004.1, read as the reverse complement.
CCTTTCTTAGTCCCCACCTTATTGCAAAAGTTTCTACAAACTTTACTTCAGCACCTGAAAGCCAGGAGATCTGTTCTCTCAACGAACTTTTAATTCTATTTTGTCCATCAAAATAATCATGGTTCCCCCAAGATTTAACTAAGGCCTTCAAGGGATTCATAGCTTCTAAATAAAAGCCAGAATTAGTTTCCCTTCTCTCCATTTGAGCCAAAGTGTTTGAGACATTTTGTAGGACTCTTATTTCAAAAATATTTCGATCATTTCTTTTCTGAGAAGAAATGAAGGTGAGCCCGGCACCAGCTTGTAACCTGGTGGGTAAAGGTGAAGTTGAGCTACCGCCATAATAATTGACACCTTTCCCAAAATTTGTGAGTGCTAATCCGAAACTGGGTTTCAACATCCCAACCTCAGCTTCTCGAGAAAACTCATATTGCAATCCTAAATCAAAACTCCATGAATGAACAGGATCTACATTTTGAGCTGAAATTAATGTCCCCCCGGACTCTCCACTAAATAAATGATTTATTGAAGCTCCAATCTTTAAATTACTATTTAACTCGTAGGAATAAGCGACTTTAGTAATCAATTCAGTATTTCTAAATTTGTAATTCATTCTTTCAGAAAAATAAATTGTTTTTAACTGACCACCTGTCCTAAATCCTTGTATTGAAATCCCAATCTTGGATTTGTTTAAATCATAGGTACCTGCCAATTGATAGTTATTGTAGGCAATCGCATAAGGGTGTCGAAGAGAATTAAAATCGGGTGAGACCTGAAATACACCGTCCTTACCAATACCTGCTGGATTTATAAACATACTGCCGTATCCATCTTCTAAAGAAACTGTAGCTGAACCTAAAGAGAGGCTTTTAGTGTCAACGTTTTGCGAAGACAATGAAAAGCCTGTTATCACCTGCTGAGAAAATACGGATGTTGATCCTTTCAACATCAAAAACACCATTAAGATTACTTTCATGAGAAAGGATTAGTTGAATGTAATCGTAACGGTAAATCTATAGAATGGATTGAATTGAGATTAAAAGCAGATCAGGCTTGTCCCGATCTGCTCTGTAATAAACTACTTATCTGTCAGTGAAGCAACACCGGGAAGTTCTTTTCCTTCCAGATATTCCAGACTTGCTCCTCCACCGGTAGAGACGTGAGATACATCATCACTCAGTCCGGCTTTTTTAATGGCAGCTGCTGAATCTCCACCACCAATAATGGTTGTGGCGCCAAATTTAGTAGCTTCGGCAAGAGCTTCTGCTACTGAAAACGTGCCATCCGCAAAATTCTCCATTTCAAAAACACCCATTGGGCCATTCCAAAGAACGGTTTTAGCGGCCTTGATCTGATTTCCAAAAGAGATTGATGACTGTGGCCCAATATCGAGTCCCATCCAGCCGTCTTCGATACCGTCTTCATCCACTACTTTGTGCTCGGCATCATTACTAAACTCTTTAGCTACTACGGAGTCTAACGGAAGCATGAATTTCACTCCTTTTTCTTCTGCTTTCTCCAGCAGCTCTTTTGCCAAATCCACTTTGTCTTCCTCAACTAAAGAAGTTCCAATAGACCAGCCTTTAGCTTTATAAAAAGTGTAGGTCATTCCCCCACCGATAATGATAGTATCTACTTTTGAAAGCAGATTTTCGATCACACCAATTTTGTCGGAAACTTTTGCTCCACCTAAAATAGCTACAAAAGGACGATCCGGATCGTTAATGCTTTCTTCCAAATACTTAATTTCTTTTTCTAGCAGATATCCGGAAACAGCAGGCTGAAGATAACGCGTAACTCCTGCTACAGAAGCGTGTGCCCGGTGGCTACTTCCAAAAGCATCGTTCACAAACAGATCGCCATGAGCAGCCAGTTTTTTACTGAACTCTTCGTCGTTTTTCTTTTCTTCGGCATGAAAACGAACGTTTTCTAAAACAACAATATCACCAAATTCAGCTTTTTCAATAGCAGAATCAGCTTTTTCGCCAATACAGTCATCAGCAAAATGAACTTCCGCATCAACCAAAGTGGCTAAATGCTCGGCTGCTGGTTTTAGTGAAAATTCAGAGTCATACTCCCCGGCTGGGCGGCCAAGGTGACTAGTTAGGATCAATAACCCTCCCGACTCCACTACATGTTTGATGGAAGGCAACGCCTGCACAATTCGGTTGTCATCAGTTATAGTACCGTCTTCGATAGGCACGTTGAAGTCCACGCGCATCAGTACTTTTTTTCCTTTTACTTCTACATCGTTGAGAGTGAGTTTAGCCATGAGTTAAGTAAATGATTGATTAAAATATTTCGCTGTAAAGTACCAAGATCTCTACACGAAATGAAGTTTTTATGAATAGTAATACACTGTTAACTTTTATATCTGCTTCTCAGAATCAAAGGTCTTCGAACAAAGAAAAAGGAATATTTACCTTGAATTGCATAGACGAAGTTCCCGAAAACGGATGATCGGCATCGTTGATATCTATTTCACAATAATCCAGTGTGAAGTATTTGTAATGCACCCCAATCCCAAAAGTACTGTAAGAACGAGCTCCATTTTCGGGATGTTCATAGTAATGACCGAATCGCAAACTCAACGTTTCTAAGTAAATAAGTTCGAGTCCTGTTTGTGTTTGAAGCTGATCTAGTAAGCTTAGCTCTACATAGTCCTGACCATTAAATCTTTGATAAGGTCCCCAGGATTTGAATAGCACTTCCCATGGTCCCATTGGTTCAAATTGGGTATTACCTGCTGCAACTTCCGTTTTGTACCGGGCCATTGTTTTACTGAGTGAGGCATAGCCGCCAATACTAAATGCTGTTCGATCCCATATACGCTCTTTCGTCTCCATTTTCAATCCCAGCCCTCCCCGCATCATCATCGGTAAAGGATTTTTTCCTTGTTCCCTCACATAACCAATAGGTTTCCCAAAATCGGTCAGTGACCAACCTAGCGAAGGAGTAATCAACATCTCTTTGTAGTCATAGGTGTGATCAGCATAAATTCCTACATCCACAGTAGTGAAGGTGGGTGATTTTATCTGCTGTCCATTTATAGATTGGCCAGACGATAATTTACTCTTACCAAAATTTAAACCTGCTCCGACAAATAGATCATTGGTAATTTGGTAAGAGGCTGAAAAGGTATGTACCTCCTCAAAAGAATTAAAGCTATCTTTAGGGGTGGGGCTGCTATCTCCAGTGATAAACTGTTCTCCCAGATTAAGATAGGTGTACTGATATCCCAGCGAAAACTTATCAAACCCGAATATAATCCCCGGATTCTGTAAGTATAAATCTGATGCTCCAAAACCGGGTAGCCAAGGTTTTCGAAATATTTCTCTACCATTGTTGAACGAAACAGGGCTATAAAACTCAATGGTATTCTTTCTCCCAATCGTAGCCGGATTTACATGAATACCTCCCGGACTATTAAGCATGGCCACAGTCGCTTCACCCAGGCCCCTGCTTCTTGTATCCGTGTTTATTTGCAGGAAGGGAACCGCCGTAATGGCAACTTGTGAAAGTGCGGTAATAGAAACCAAGAAAGATAGCAGAAGTGATAGACTAGTAATTCTGAAAGTAGATTTCATGAACAGCTGATATAATTAACTCTTTCTCTCGCCCATTAAATTCGCGAAAATTCACAACAAAACAATAACTTAATTGTAGATCTACTTGTAAACAATCTTTTAGGTACCGTTTTAGATTGTGTTAAAAGCTACCTCATTTCCCTGACTTTCACACTCTATTTCAGTATTTTTGGCGAGCCAACTCCGAATAAAAAATACCTATGAAAACAGTTTACTTAGATCACGCAGCAACCACTCCCCTGGATGATCGCGTACTGGAAGCCATGCTTCCATATCTTAAGAACAATTACGGTAATGCCAACTCTCCCCACCACTTAGGGCAAAAGTCGAAAGTAGTTGTTGAAGACGCTCGTGAAAAAGTGGCTGCCTTAATTGGAGCTGATCCTTCAGAAATTATTTTTACCAGTGGCGGTACTGAAAGTGATAATGCTGTCATCAAAGGTGTGCTTGCCATATCGGGTGATAAGAAAGAGGTTATTACTTCGGAGCTTGAGCATCACGCAGTTTTACACACGGTTGAGCTTGCAAAAATGCAGGGCGTTAAACCTGTCTTCGCCAAGTCTAAAGATTGCGGAACCATTACTGCTGATGCCGTTAAAGAGGTCATCACCGAAAACACTGCGCTTGTCACCATAATGCAGGTGAACAACGAAATTGGCACCATCAACCCGCTTAAAGAAATTGCTGAAGTTTGTGCAGAACACGGAGTACCGGTTCATTCAGATACCGTTCAAAGTTTGGGTAAAATTCCATTGAACGTGAAAGACCTTGGGATCAACTTTCTTAGCGGAAGTGCCCATAAAATATACGGCCCGAAAGGAACGGGTATCATGTACGTGAAAAACGGCTCGCGTTGGATTCCATGGATGAATGGCGGATCACAAGAACGCCGACGCCGTGGCGGGACTTTGAATGTCCCCGGAATTGTAGGATTTGCTAAAGCGCTGGAACTGGCTGTGGATGAAATGGATGATCATAGAAAGCACTTTGAAAATCTTCGCACCCTCCTGCTTAATGAAATGGATGAAAAACTCGATTTCAGCTACAATGTAAATGGACCGAAAGGAAACGGAGTGCCTCATATCTTAAACTTATCCTTCAGCGATAACGACGGAAAATATATTGATGGAGAAATGTTACTTCTCAACTTAGATATTGAAGGGATTTGTGTTTCCAATGGTTCTGCCTGCACTTCCGGAGCTGTTGAGCCATCACATGTTTTAAATGGAATTGGAATGGATGAAGGATTAGCGAAATCAAGTATCCGCGTTAGCTTTGGTAAACAGAATACAGAAGAAGACGTCCACTATTTTGTAGAGAAATTAGACACTGTACTCAAAAGAATGTTTTCCCTGGCTTGATGAAGAAAAATATATGTGTGTATTGCGGTTCCCGAAAAAGTAATAACCCTCGCTTTCCAGAATTAGCCCAACAAGCCGGACGTGAATTTGCTCACCGAAATTGGGGCATTGTTTATGGTGGCGGTAAAGTGGGTATGATGGGTAAATTAGCTGATGCCGCTCTTGATAAAGAAGGAGAAGTTTTTGGTGTGATCCCAACCCGGCTCAAGAAAGAAGAAGTTGCCCACATGCAGCTTACGGATCTCCACGAAACACAGGATATGCATACCCGAAAAGCTCTAATGGAATCTCTTTCGGATGCTTTTCTAATTCTCCCAGGGGGATTTGGAACCCTGGATGAGTTTTTTGAAATCCTGACCTGGCGACAATTAGGCATTCACAACAAACCCATCTTTCTCCTTAACAGTGAAGGCTATTTTGATGGTCTTGTTAAGTTCACAGAGAATGCCATTCAGCACGACTTCATCCAAAAAAGCAGTCTTGAACTCTTCAACGTCTGCTCGGATTTGGACTCATGTATTGATTCTTTGGAACGTTTTTTTGCTGAGGATTGATTCTTCTGCCGTAACCAAGATTTGATTTATGACTTCAAGCAAAGTGAAACACCCACTTCCACCCTGCCCAAAAACTCCGAACTGTATCCGTACTTCAGAAACCTTTGAAGCTGGCCTTGAAAAGGTATATGAGTCTTTTACCCATGTATTTGACGAAGAAGCCCATGAGTGGGAAGTGATTGATCCTAAGCGGATTGAATTGCATGCGGTTTATCGCATCCCTGTATTTGGCTGGAAGGATGATGTGGATGTAATCATGGAAGAATCAGGTGGAAGTACTACGGTGTACATCCGGAGTGCAAGCCGCGAAGGTGCTTACGATTTAGGTGTGAATAAGCGCAGAGCAAATCGCATTTTGAAGAAGGTTACAGAGGCCATTTCAGAATAAGACCATCTATCAGTTAAAAAGTTATTCCTGCGGAGGCAGGGATCTGGATGACTTTTATTTTTTCTATTTGCCAGACCTTTAGTCATTCTGAGGGTACTCCCGAAGAATCTTCACAAGATATTCTAACTCCCGTTCTTTTTCATACATGTGAGAGAAAGTTATAACCCTAAAGTAGTTCCACATACCGGACATTCGCCCCGGAATGACAACTAATTATTCAGTTAAAGATTACCAAACACCTATTAAGATTAAGAACAATTAGTTCGGTATATTCAAAATCAATCAAAGAAATTAAGTTATTAGATTATGTATCAAGGTTTATTACACGCACACTCCGGTCTCCGATGGGTTGTTTTAGTTTTAATTGTATGGGCTCTTTATAAGTCCATCACCGGCTGGGTTGGTAAAAAGGAATATCAAAAATCAGATCGCCTTTCAGCTTTACTGGCTCTGATTTTTACGCACATCCAGCTGCTTATTGGATTGGGACTTTACTTCATCAGCCCAAAGGTATCGTTTGAGCCCGGAGTCATGGAAAATGCTCTTTTACGCTTTTATACCGTAGAACATATGTCGATGATGATAGTAGCCATCATACTTATCACCATTGGTTTTAGCACAGCCAAACGACTTGAAGATGCAGTCGCTAAGCATAAACGAGTTGCCATCATGTACGGCATTGGGCTAGTCATTATTATTGCTTCCATCCCATGGCCATTCCGCGAATTAGGTGCCGGCTGGTTTTAGATTGAATTACCATGTGTAGGGACATTTTATGAAATGTCCCTACATATAATCTAATTCGGATACCTGATACTCTCTACCATTTCCTGTACATCTTCCGGAGGTTCTGGAAAAATCATTCCGACTGCAAAAGCGACCAGCAGATTTAATATCATGCCAAGCGTTCCTATCCCTTCCGGTGATATTCCAAACCACCAGTATTCCGGTGAGTTAAATTCGGGAAAGGCAATCTTGAAGAAGATCACATAAGCGAGCGTGAATAGAAGTCCGGCAATCATTCCGGCAATGGCTCCCTGCTTGTTCATCTTCTTGTAAAAGATCCCCAAAATGATAGCCGGGAAGAAAGATGCTGCAGCCAAACCAAAGGCTATAGCAACCACCTCCGCTACAAAGCCCGGGGGATTAATACCAAAGTATCCGGCAACAACAATCGCGCCTGCTGCTGAGATTCGGGCCCATAGCAGTTCTGCTTTATCTGAGATATCTGTTTTAATTTGTTTTTTGATCAGGTCATGCGATACCGCTGTAGAGATCACCAGCAATAAGCCTGCAGCCGTAGAAAGGGCAGCTGCCAATCCACCTGCAGCAACCAAGCCCGCAACCCAGGCCGGAAGATTGGCAATTTCGGGATTCGCTAATACCATAATATCCCGATCTACATACAGTTCATTGGAGGTTTCTGTGATCGTATTATTGACCTGTACTTCTCCAAATGGACCTCTTAAAATTTCTCCCTCGGCATTTCGCTGAATATCCGGCAACCCTTCGATGGCTTCTCCGGGTGCATAGGTAATTATTCCGTCATCATTTTTATCGACCCAGGCAAGCAGTCCCGTTTCTTCCCATGTACCAAACCATGCGGGCATTTCGGTGTACTCTTCTTCACTCACTGTTTCCATAAGATTATACTTGGCAAAAACAGCGATAGCCGGAGCTGTGGTGTACAAAATAGCAATGAAAATCAGCGCATAACCTACCGATATTCGAGCATCTTTTACTTTAGGTACGGTGAAAAAACGGACGATTACGTGTGGAAGACCGGCCGTACCAATCATCAGCGCAGCGGTTATAAAAAAGACATCCTGCATACTTTTGGTACCACTGGTGTATGCGGCGAATCCTAATTCGGTATGAAGTTGATCCAGCTTATCTAAAAGATAGGTACCGGATCCATCCGCCAAAGTTGAACCAAAACCGAGCTGAGGAATCGGGTTTCCGGTTAGTTGAAAAGAGATAAAAAAGGCCGGCACCATGAATGCAAAAATGAGCACACAATACTGGGCTACCTGTGTGTAGGTTATTCCTTTCATACCTCCTAATACGGCGTAGAAAAAGACAATCCCCATTCCAATCAAAACACCGATGTCGATGTTTACTTCCAGGAATTTGGAAAAAACCAAACCCACACCACGCATCTGCCCGGCTACATAAGTGAAGGAAACAATAAGGGCACAAACCACGGCAATGGTTCGGGCAAAGTTTGAGTAGTAGCGGTCACCAATAAAATCCGGAATGGTAAATTTACCGAACTTCCGCAGATACGGAGCCAGCAATAAAGCCAGCAGTACATAACCGCCCGTCCAGCCCATCAGATAAACAGAACCGTCATAGCCCATAAAAGAAATGAGCCCGGCCATGGATAGAAATGAAGCAGCCGACATCCAATCGGCAGCCGTAGCCATCCCGTTTGTTAGAGGACTCACATGAGATCCGGCTACATAAAAATCACTCGTAGAAGCTGCCCGGGACCAAATCGCTATCCCGATATAAATTGCAAAGGTTACTCCAACTAAAATATAGGTCCAAACTTGAACATCCATGATTAGTCCTCTTGTACATTAAATTCATTGTCCAATTTATTCATCAGGTACACGTACACAAAAATGAGGATCACGAACGTATAAATAGAGCCCTGCTGGGCAAACCAAAATCCGAGTTTAAAGCCAGCTACTCTTATTTCATTAAGAGCCGGAGCCAATAAAATTCCAAACACATAGGATACGACGAACCAAATACTGAGTAGAATCCCGAGATATTTCAGATTCTTTTTCCAGTACCCTTTTAAGTCCCGTTCTGCCATAAGATTAGACCTCCATAGTTTTATTTCGGCTTAGTATGCGGTATTTGAGGGAATGAATCAAATGACATAAAGCATTTTATAGCAAAGACTTTCCGGCTATTTAATTTCAACAGTATAATTTTACAAGGCCGATTCAACTTATTGAGCATTCCATTTTCTGGTATAAACCAACAGTCGATATTTCAGGCTATAGGTTTTTAGATTTAAGCAGTCAGCTGGTATCCTTAGCTGGGCAAAAGCAAGCAAGTACATCATCCCAGATTAGCTATAATTACTATGCTTAGGATTGTATATTTCATGACCTGCTTGAAGCATTCAAATTTGGCTAAATCAGATTAACATTTATTTAACGCAGCTTTTATGAAGTATAACACACTTGGAAAATCAGATATAGAAGTCAGTGAAATCAGTTTTGGTTGTATGTCTTTAGAGCTGGAAAAAGGTCAGCAGGCAGCAACTTCTCTTATCCGAAAGGCCTATGATTCAGGAATTAACTTTTTTGATACAGCAGATTTATATGATCAGGGATTGAATGAAGAGATGGTTGGCACAGCTTTAAATCCAATCCGCAGTGAAGTTAAAATTGCTACTAAAGTGGGGAATGTGTGGAAAGATGATGGTTCGGGATGGGACTGGAATCCAACCAAAGAACACATTTTAACCGAAGTGAACGAAAGTCTTCGGCGGCTCCAAACTGATTACATAGATTTGTATATGCTTCATGGCGGCACTATCGAAGATCCTATTGATGATATTATAGAAGCATTTGAAAAGCTTAAAAAGCATGGGAAAATCAGAGCTTATGGAATTTCATCGATTCGCCCCAACACCATTCGGGAATATGTGGAGCGGTCAAATATGGATGTGGTAATGATGCAATATAGCCTGCTGGATCGCCGATCTGAGGAAGAAAGCCTGGATTTGCTTTCTGAGAATGATATCAGCGTGATTACCAGAGGAACGTTAGCAAAAGGGTTGCTGATTGATAAGGAGCCTGCAGAATATCTTGATTACTCCAAAGAAGATGTTCATTCTATTCAGAAAGCTGCCAATGAAACAGAGAATGCTATTTCTGCATCTGTTCAGTTTGTTTTAGAACATCCTGCGGTAGCCTCATCAGTGTTAGGAATTCGAACAGAACAGCAGCTCGATGAGATTTTGAAAGCCCATAAAACCAGTATCTCCAGTAAAGAGATCGAGTCTGTTAAGCAAGTATTGGCTCCCAACAAATATACTAACCATCTATAGTATTAAAGAATAGCACTATCTACCCCTACTCCCTTTCTATACGACAGATGGGGTCACTACTTTTGTACACCCCTCCCTCAGTATTTTTGTGAAAGAAATTCATCATTACTTCACAGTTTTTGATTAAGGTATATCAGCAGGCTTCTACTACCCTCAATCTCAAATTATGGGGTAAATACCATGAAAGAGTTATTAATTCTTGGTGCCGGTACCGCAGGCACAATGATGTTGAATAAGCTGTCGAAAGCTCTGAGCCCTGAAGAGTGGCATCTCACAATAGTTGACAAGCACGAAACTCATTACTATCAGCCCGGCTTCCTTTTCATACCATTCGGGATGTACAGTAAAGAAGATGTTATAAAGCCGAAAAATAAATTTTTTCCTAAAAATTCGAATGTTATTTTTTCTGACATTGATCAGATAAAACCGCATGAGAACACGGTCTTATTAAGTAATGGAAAAGTTCTGAAGTATGATCTATTAATCATTGCGACAGGGACCGAAATCAGGCCGGATGAAATCGAAGGAATGGATGGCCCGTTATGGCACAAATCAATTTTTGATTTCTATACTATTGAGGGCGCAGTAGCTCTTGCAGATTTCCTTGAAACCTGGGAAGGCGGAAAACTGGTTCTGAATATTGCAGAGATGCCTATCAAATGTCCGGTAGCCCCCCTTGAGTTTATATTCCTTGCCGACGATTATTTCCGTAAAAAAGGAATGCGTGACAAGGTAGATTTAACACTGGTCACTCCTTTGGATGGTGCATTTACAAAACCCATTGCTTCACAAGAGCTTGGTGGATTTGTGAAAGAAAAGGGTATTAACCTGGTTACCGAATTCAACATCGGTCGTGTTGATAATGAGGAGAAAAAAATCGTTTCCTGGGACGAACGGGAAGTCGACTTCGATCTGCTGGTAAGTATCCCGACTAATATGGGAATTGAAGCCATTGAAAGAAGTGGTATGGGAGATGAACTTAATTTCATTCCTACAGATAAACACACGCTTCAATCCGAAAACTGGGAGAACATCTTTGTGATCGGTGATGCCACTGATATACCTGCTTCAAAAGCCGGTTCTGTAGCTCATTTTGCTTCAGAAATCCTCTTCGAAAACATTCTCTCTTATATTAAAGAAGAGCCCCTGACAGCCAGCTTTGATGGCCATGCGAACTGCTTTATTGAATCCGGTGATGGAAAAGGCTTACTCATCGATTTCAATTATGATACCGAGCCACTTCCAGGAAAATTTCCTATCCCCGGAATAGGTCCGTTCTCATTACTGAAAGAATCAAAAATGAATCATTTCGGTAAAATGGGATTCAAATGGATTTACTGGAATATGCTCATTAAAGGAAAAGAGCTGCCAATGGAACCCCAAATGAGTATGAAGGGAAAATATATTCCTGAGGCAGAGGAAAAAGAATTGCAAGATGTAGAATGATAAACCAAAAGATGAGGAAAGTAATGCCTGAACTAATAACACTTGAACTCGACAAAGACGGTCACCTGGCTAATCTGGACGACTGGTCACCTGAACTTGCTCAGGATCTTTCTAATCAGGAAGGTGTAGGTGAACTAAATGATCGGCACTGGGTGGTGATTAACTATATCCGTGACCAATTCCTGGAAAAAGGTGATGCTCCATCTATCCGCAAACTCACTAAACAAAGTGGAGTATCAACTAAAGAGCTGTACCAGCTATTTCCTAAGGGACCGGCTAAAAAAGCCGCAAAAATAGCCGGCTTACCTAAACCAAAAGGATGTATTTAAACAAAAGAGGCTCATATGAAAACGCACGAAACCCAAACATTAGAACGCCCTGAAGAGAAAGCTCCAGAACCTATTGAAAAAGTATCCATTATCATATCCAAGGGGTCTTTGGAAGGGGTTTATCCGGGCCTTATTATGGCAAACGGTGCTCGCATGGAAGGTATTGAAGCAACACTCTTCTTCACATTCTTCGGACTGGAAACCGTAATCGATAAACGTATGGATGACCTCAAAGTAGCAACAGTTGGTAATCCAGCTATGCATATTCCAACTATGATTGGTGGTCTGCCCGGCATGTCTTCTTTCGCTACTAAGAAAATGCAGGCCGAAATGGAAAAATTGGATATTCCTCCAGTTCGCGAATTTATAGAAATGATCCACGATACAGGAGCTGAAATCTATGTCTGCAAAGCAACGGTTGATATGTTCCACTTAGAAGAAGAAGACTTCTGTGAACAGGTTGATGGTGTGATAACAGTAGGCGAATTTTACGAAAAATCTGCCGGTGCTGAGATCATCTTTACTTAGTAATTGTCTTTGATATAAAAGCAGGTACAGATTTCCAAGCTTGGTCAGTCAGGAATATTATGTTCTTATTTGGCTTGAAGTATAGGTCAGTCCCAGTCCTCTTCCTCAAGCTCAAACAGCTCGGAAACCTCTACCTTTAGAATTTTGGCAAGTTTGAATGCTAACACGGTGGATGGAATAAACCGCTTAGTTTCTATAGCGTAAATGGTCTGCCGGGTCACTCCCACTTTTTCTGCCAAATCTGATTGTGACAAGCTATTCCGGGCCCGTTCTACTTTGATCGTATTATTCATCAATTACTCCTCACCCGGAAGTGACCACAGCTTCTTAGCTTTGTTAATTATTAAAAACAAAACAAGCTGATATTCAATAAGTCCCAAGGCACTCACTTTGAAAGAGGAATTAAAAACCATCATCACAAACATAAAGAGTGCCGTTAAAATAAATGTAAGTTGAACAGCTTCCAGTCGAAGCTTGGTTAAGAATTCATCCATCATTCTATCTTTGGAGAACAAATAGATCAATAAGCCAATTACACCAATAATTGACATCAAGTTATAAATAGGCTCGGTAATCATCACTCCAAAAACAGTGAATGCCTCGAAGGTTTCCGGGGCTGATATTCCTTCAGAAGCATTCCAGCCATCAATGAAGCCTCTTTTCATCGCGGGAATACCAGCAGCTACGAAAATGAATAGTCCAATTTTTTTGAAAACATTTGGTAAAAACTGAAATGTCATAGTTAGTACATGATGATTAAAATTCAAAACTAATGTAAAGTATAGTTTACATAATGACAACTATAATTAGATGTTCAATTTCAGTATTTACGCTTCATTCTTAATACATTAGCTTAAACACAGAATTGATCTATTTGCATGGCTATTCACTACATCGCGGAACAGGAAGAACTCGAACAACTAACAGAAGATCTCCGGCATAAAGCTGAAATTGCTATAGATCTTGAGTTCGACCGAAATCGCTATCGTTACGGCTTTAATATGTGCCTGATGCAGATTTATGATGGAGCCGACTGCTTTCTGGTTGACCCTCTAAGTGATAACCTGAATATCGAAACGATCTTCCCTCCTATTGAAAACCCGGATATTCAAAAAGTGGTTTTTGCTTTTGGGGAAGACCTCAGGCTCTTTCATTCCATGGGTTGCTTTCCCAAAAATTTATACGATTTAGATATAGCTACAAGTCTGCTAAATTTTGAACCCGCTTCGCTTACAAACCTGATTGAAGAAGTACTGGATGTAGTCGTAAACAGTTCTTCTCAGCAGAGTAACTGGTACAGGCGCCCGTTAACCGATCAGCAAAAAGAATATGCTGCTGATGATGTGCTATACCTTTTGGATTTTAAAGAAGCCGTTGAAAAACAGGCTCGGGAAAGAGCCTTAACCGAATGGATAGAGCAAGAGAATGCCGTATTTAATCACCTCGACTACAGTGATGAAGACCACAATAATCTGATTAAAGATAAAGACAAAAATGACATGACTATGTTTGAGTGGTTTGTCTATTGTCGCCTTATTGAGTTCTTTGATGAAGTTGCCCAAAGTTACAACAAGCCCGTTTATCAGTTAGTAAGTAAGAAATTGGTGAGTGATTTAGCCCAAAATCCCCACAAAGTACACCAGTGGGAAGATACCAGAGGTGTTTTTAGACAGATTAAAACAGCTGACTTCCGGTCTCAGCTTCAGTCAACACTGGATATCAGTATCAATGAAGCGGAATCTCGTGGACTTTCAAAAAGCAAGAAAGCCAGCGAGACCATGACCAAGTCTGAATATCAAGCGATGAGAAAAGAACAGCACCGAATCAATAATCTTACCAACAAGCTGCTCTCTCCTATCCAGGACCGCCTGATTCATGACTATGGCAAACATACAAAAGCTTTCATTCTGCCTAACCGCCTTACCAAAGAAATTATTTCCGGGGATACCGAACTTATGCCCGACTACAAAGTTAAGCTTTTCCGAAAATATGCCGATGAATTAGACCTTGATTTAAGTGAGTTTATTTAAGGAATTTTATCTGTTTTCCAGCCGTTAGGAAAGCTTTATTAAACTATTCATCAATTTAGAAATGCAACAACAGTATCAGAAGTATACCCAGGAAGATCAGGAAGTTTGGAATATTCTAGCTGCAAGGCAGTTGAATAATTTACCCGGAAAAGCACATCCCACCTATCTCAATTGCTTAGAAGAACTCGAAGATGTTTTGAACCCTAATTCAATCCCAAAATTTGAAGAGCTAAATTCAGTTTTAATGGATAAGCAGGGCTGGTCTATTACTGTGGTTCCCGGATTGATTCCAGTTGAACAATTTTTTGAGCTTCTAAAAAACAGAAAGTTTAGCGCTTCTACTTGGTTAAGAAATAAAAGCCAGCTTAATTATCTGGAAGAGCCTGATATGTTTCACGATATATTTGGTCACATACCCATGCTCATGAACGAGCCCTATGCTGACTTTGCCCAAAAGCTTGGAGAACTGGGAGTAAAATATATTGACGACAAAAAAACGGTAACCCAGTTACAGCGGCTTTACTGGTTTACTATTGAATTTGGGCTCATTCAATCTGGAAACGAACATTTGATATATGGAGCCGGCATTATTTCATCTTCGGGAGAAACGGATCATGTGATGAACGATGATGTGGAAGTGGTGCCCTATGATATTTTTAAAATCATTGAGCAAGATTTTATCACTTCCGAGATACAAACAAAGTACTTCTCTCAAAATGATTTTGATCAGCTTTATACCTCAATTGAAAACCTTGAGAAAGTGCTAAGCGAAGTAAACGAAACCGCTTAAGTTAGTCGATGCTTTTCGTTGGAGGCAACGTTTTCTACCGTCCATTCCAGCCGTTCCTGGAATGGATGCTTCCTCACTTCACAATTACTGACTTTACATAGTGAACAGGAAAATTCCATGCAGTAATCGGTATGCACAAACAGCTCAATACGGTTCCCGAACTTATTAGCAATTAGTTCTTCCAGACGATCTACCTCGGCATGCGCTTCTCTTACATCGAGATACCAAGGTAAGGTCAGGTGGCAATCCACATGCAACACACGGCCATATTTGATGATGCGGAGATTATGCAGATCTACCCATTTTTCTTCCCGGTTTTTTTGAAGATAGGCTACCAACTCTTCCAGTAACTGCTCATCCGACTCATCCATAATACCAGCAACAGCTGCCCGTAAAATCTTTATTCCCATTTTGATAATAAGCAGTGCAAATAGGATCGCTACAGCTCCATCCAGCCAGAGGATGTTGGTAAATCGAATCAGCAGCAAACCGCCGATAATACCAATTGTAGTGTAGGTATCGGTTTGAAGGTGTTTCCCGCTTGCCTGTAAAGCCAGAGAGTCGTTCCTCTTTCCGGTTTGATAAGCCCAGTACCCAAATCCGTAGTTGATAGCTGCTGATATCCCGATCAACACGATACCAACATCTAAGCTATTTAACGGTTCAGGGTTTATAAAACTTTGAATAGCCTCAACCACGATAAATAACCCGGCCAGAGTAATCAGCGTACCTTCAATTCCCGCAGAAATAAATTCTACTTTACCATGACCATAGGGGTGATTAGCATCACGGGGGCGAGCTGAAAGGTACAGGCTGTACAAGCCAACAAATCCACTCAGAACATTGACGATACTTTCGAGCCCATCGGTTAAAACGGCAACTGAATTGGTGAGATACCAGGCCGTCATTTTGATGGCAAATAGAAGAACAGCTACCAGTACGATAAACTTTTGTACCCGGATATTCTCTTTGCTCTTACTCAAATTGCTATCGCTAAAATTTCACCTTTGATGTTCAATCTTCTTTGTTTGGAGTTCTTCCCCTATTCCCCAAACATTTCCTCATAATCTTTTTGAGACGCCTCGATTACTTTATAAGCATGTTCCGTATCAAAAATCCCCTCCACATATACATCATTCTGATTTTTACCGGGGATAAGTTTATAAGTCCCGAAATAGTGACGAAGGCGTTCAATCAATACCGGAGGAAGGTCATTCACACTTTGGATGTCAGAATAATACGTATCGTTATCTAGCACTGAAATGATTTTGTCATCAGCTTCATCGTGATCAACCATATGCAAACCACCAATGACACGAGCACTCAAAATTACCTCATTACGGTCAATAGGGCGTTCACTCAGAACACAAATATCCAACGGATCTTCGTCTCCTTTCACATCACCATTAGAAAGCTCACCTACATGGTTCCCACAATACGTTCTGGGAATGAAGCCATATAATGATGGAGGAAGTGATGAACTTCGCTGTGGGCGATCAACCCGCATATAGCCGGTTTTCTTATCTACTTCGTATTTGATGGTATCAAACGGGGTGAGTTCAATAAAGGCATTTACTACTTGGGGAGCATCATCTCCAACTTCCAGCCCATGCCACGGATGTGGCCTCCACCGGAAAAAAGGATTGGGAAATTTCATAGTTCGATGGTGAGTGTTAGAACTTTGATGAATAGGAATTTAAAGCTATTCCTTACATCGTACAAGAAAAGCCATGTTTAATATGAACTGCATTTCCTAAGAATAGAAAACCCTGATTAATTACTAGCGCAAGCGTCCGCTTGTGAGATGTTAAATCACTTTGTAATGCCACACCTTGTCCAAGCGGACGCTTGAACTAGCTATGCATTTATCTTCCTTTAATAAAAAACCCTGATTAGCACTTCAGCCAATCAGGGTTTTATCCTGTTTTCCATGAAAATCGTAAGTGCGTATCGCAATACGCCCCAACGGTATAATTAATTAATTAAGAGCAACCAGTAGTAGAACCACAGGTGATACACTTCATACAGGTTCCGTTACGAACCATCGTCATGCTTCCGCATTCCGGGCAGGCTTCGCCGGTGTATCCCATTTGTTTGGCTTTGTCGTACTCACTTTCGTAGCTGTCGCTTTTTACGGCTTGAGTTTGTTGCTCTTCAACCGCTGTCTGGCTGGTATCTACAGCCGCAGGTGCCGGTTCTTTTTTAGGAGCCGGTTGTTGTTTCGCAACCGCATCAGCTGATCTTTCAAACTCAGAGCTGTCTACGTCAGGATTCGCATCCTGAGTAGGACGTAAGTTTCTGGTTTCGATCTGATCGGCCGGTACGTGAGCTAAGTCTTCTCTTCCGAGGTAAGTCACAGCCAGTTCACGGAAGATGTAATCAATTACAGATGTACTCATCTTCACGTGTGGGTTTCCGTTTACCATACCGCTTGGCTCAAACTTGGTGAATGTAAATGCATCCACAAATTCTTCCAGAGGTACACCATGCTGCAATCCAAGTGAAATGGAAATTGCAAAACAGTTCAGCAAGCTTCGGAAAGCAGCACCTTCACGATGCATATCGATGAAAATCTCACCAAGCTGACCGTTCTCATATTCCCCTGTTCTCAGGTAAACACTTTGTCCGCCAATTTTAACTTTCTGGGTATAACCTTCACGTCGGAATGGAAGTCGCTGACGACGAGCTACATATTTATGAATGATTCGCTCTGCTACTTCAAGGACTTTATCCTGAGCCATTGTGGTTTCCGCATCGGCAGGAGCTTCTTCATCTTCATCCACAATCTCTTCAAGCACATCGGCCATAGAGTTCAGTGGCTGACTTAATTTAGATCCGTCACGATACAGCGCATTCGCTTTCAACATCATCTCCCAGGAATCCATGTAAGCGTCCTTCATATCTTCGATAGTCGCTTCGTTTGGCAGGTTGATGGTTTTTGAAATAGCGCCGGAAAGGAAAGGCTGAGCTGCAGCCATCATTCGGATATGTCCTTTAGCTGAGATGAACCGGGTTCCGATTCGACCACAACGGTTAGCACAGTCAAATACGGCATAATCTTCTTCTTTCAGATGCGGAGCACCTTCAACCGTCATGGTACCACAAACATAATCGTTGGCATCCTGAACTTGTTCCTGGCTAAATCCGAGGAAGCGGAGCATGTCAAAGTTCATGTCATTGAGTTGCTCATCAGAAATCTCGAGCACTTCTTTACAGAAGTCTTCACCGAGCGTCCACTGATTGAAGGCAAACTTGATATCAAAACTTCCAGGCAGTGCTTCATTAACGGCATCAATCTGCTTTTTGGTGAAGCCTTTCTCACCCAGAGTATCCGCATTAATATGAGGACAACCTTCGAGAGAACCGGTTCCTTTAGCGTAGTTGATAATATCCTGAGATTCCTTAGCAGAATAACCAAGGTTCTTAAGCGCTTTAGGGACGGCTTGATTAATAATCTTGAAGTATCCGCCACCGGCTAATTTCTTGAATTTCACTAGTGCGAAATCAGGCTCAACACCGGTTGTATCACAATCCATCACCAAACCAATGGTTCCGGTCGGTGCCAATACGGTCACCTGTGCATTACGATATCCGTGCTTTTTACCAAGCTTAACGGCTTTATCAGATGCTTTTTTAGCGGCTTTCACTAAATAATCCGGACAGATAGAAGCGTCGATTCCCATCGGCTTCACGGTCAGTCCTTCGTACTCTTCAGGGTCAGCATTGTAAGCTGCACGTTTGTGGTTGCGAAGTACTTTGAGCATATGCTCTTTGTTTCGCTCATAACCTTCAAACGATCCTAACTCCTTCGCCATTTCGGCAGAAGTTGCATAGGAGGTCATGTGCATAGTTGCGGTAATTGCCCCTGCAACAGCAGCACCTTCTTCACTGTCGTATGGAAGTCCTTGTACCATCAGTGCAGCACCAATGTTGGCATATCCAAGACCGAGCGTACGGAATTTGTAAGACAGGTCTGCAATTTCCTTAGATGGAAACTGAGCCATGAGTACAGAAATTTCCAGTACTACTGTCCAGATTCGGGACGCATATTCCAGCGATTCAATATCGAATTCTTTATAGTCGCCATCCCCTTTGAAATATTTCATCAGGTTGAGGGAAGCCAGGTTACATGCGGTATTGTCGAGGAACATGTACTCAGAGCAAGGGTTACTTGCATTGATCGGACCATCTTCGGGGCATGTATGCCATTCGTTGATGGTGTCATGATACTGTGTTCCCGGATCGGCGCAAGACCAAGCTGCATAAGCAATGTCATCCCAAAGCTCACGAGCTTTCATCGTTTTCATTGGTTTTGGATCACGCCCTTCTTCTTCGGCATCATCCAATTCCACACGACCATATAAGTGCCAGTCTTTATCTTCCTTCACTGCTTTCATAAAGGAGTTCGGCACGCGAACCGAGTTATTTGAATTCTGACCGCTTACTGTAGAGTACGCTTCAGAATTCCAATCGGTATCATAGGTATCAAATTCTAAATCAGTGAAGCCTTGTGCAGCAAGCTGAATTACACGCTCGATATAATTAAGAGGTACTTGCTCTCTTTTAGCTTTACGGATTTGGTTAGCCAGTTCTTTGTTTTTCAGCGGATCACGGCTCATAGCTCCGTTGAAAGTACGGCCTTCAATCTCTACCGGTGTATGGCAAAGGTTGATAATTTTCTTAAGGTGCTTCTGCACATTTTTAGATCCGGCTACAAGAGCTGCAACTTTCTGCTCTTCACGAACTTTCCAGTTGATGTACTCTTCAATATCCGGGTGATCCAGATCAAGCGTTACCATTTTGGCAGCCCGACGTGTTGTACCGCCTGACTTGATAGCGCCGGCAGCACGGTCACCTATTTTCAGGAAGCTCATTAAACCGGAGCTTCTTCCTCCGCCGCTAAGTGGCTCTTCAGATCCACGGATTTTAGAGAAGTTACTTCCTGTACCTGAGCCATATTTAAACAAGCGAGCTTCACGAACCCAAAGATCCATGATACCGCCTTCATTTACTAAATCATCATCTACACTCTGGATAAAGCACGCATGGGGTTGTGGATGGGTGTATGCATCTTCAGACTTTTTCAATTCGCCTGTTTTACCATCCACATAATAATGCCCTTGTGCCGGGCCATTAATTCCGTATGCCCAATGTAATCCGGTATTGAACCACTGTGGACTGTTTGGTGCTGCCATCTGATTGGCAAGCATGTTTGCCAGCTCGCTGTAAAATACTTTCGCATCATCTTCACTGTCAAAGTAGTCATGTTTCCAGCCCCAGTAAGTCCAACATCCCGCCAAACGATGGAAAACCTGCTTGCTGTCTATCTCATGCGTATATCTTTCTTCTTCCGGAAGTTCTTGTAAAGCTTTCTCATCAGCTTCAGATCGCTGAAGCCATTTCGGCACGCCTTTCTCTTTAACCTTTTTCAATTTCGCCGGTACTCCCGCCTTACGGAAATATTTTTGAGCGATTACATCTGTTGATACCTGCGACCAGCTTTCAGGAACAACCACATTTTCCATATGGAATACCTGGGAACCGTCGGGGTTTTTAATTTCAGAGGTGCGTGTTGCGAATTCGATAGCGTCAAATGGAGTCTTCCACTCAGACTTAGTATAGAAGCGAGTAAATTTCATTGGCGTACTTCGTTAGTGTATTAATGTTGTGTTGAAACCTTCGTAGATGAGAGACAATATTATTCGTAATCCCGATACCTTATCTCCTAAAGAAGTACGAATTAATATAGACGAGACAAGGTGTTTGGGCAAGAAAAAAATCAATTACTTTTCCACAATATTTAGGACTTATCCACATCTGTTAAATCACAATTTGAAAGCATGCATGATTAAGCAATATTATTATATTAATTATTATAAATAATCATATATACTAGATTAACAGAAAATAAGCTTGTGCTTATAAGCATTCATAAAAATACATATGAGCATATTTGTTCTGGTTTTATATTTGACTCCCTCTGAATAGTTATCCACATCTGGAATTCCAGAAAAACCCATTATTCTAGATTTTTATAAATATTTTTATCCTTTAATTAGTAATTAATTTATTAATTATAAGGAACATCTTTTATGTAATTTACCTTACTAAAAAACATATATCTCTAATTACAATTTTAGAGAGACATTGTAAAAACCATTGCGGGCTAATGCCTAGAGGGGTATAGCAAAACCAATCAAAAATTTACCGGGTGTCTTTCTTAACTGACAACACCCGGTAAAAGAGAAAAGCTGAATTATTTAGAAATTGAACTTTACACCACCTTTAAATTGAAAACCGGGAGTATTAAAACCGTAAACTTCGGTGTAATCTGCGTCCAATAAATTGTCCAGTGATACAAAAACAGTGAGCTGATCCTGAAGCAGTTTGTACTGAGCATTTGCATTCAGCAATACATAACTATCCAGTTCAACTTCCTCCGTAACAAAAGTGGCATTGTTGAAAAAGAGGTCCGCTCTTGCCCCTACAAATTGACCGCTCACATTGAAGAATAGTTTTGGACTTAATTGCTGTGTGATATTAGCTCCAAAATTATGGTCAGGTCGACGAATGAGGTTATCCGTTTCTTCCCCGCCTTCAGTAATAGCACCATCCAGGTAGTTATAAAAGAACCCTAAGGTTGTTTGGTAGAAACGGTATGAAGCAGACAGTTCCACTCCAGAATCATTCTGCTCATTCACGTTGATATATCCGAGTGTTCCGTCGTAAGAGATCAAATCATCTATGGTTCGCTGGAAATAAATTACCGAGGCAGATAAGCTTCCATCCAAAGATCGATACTCAATACCGGCGTCAAGGGTAAGGCTTTGCTGGGGCTTCAGGTCAGTATTGGCACCAAATGGTCCAAACAGTTCGTTAAGTGTTGGGGCCTTAAAGCCTGAACTAACTGATGCCAGTAGTTTAACCTGGCTGTTTACATTATAAACCGGAGCCACATTGTAGGTCCAGTTACTTCCATATTCTGAGTGATTATTGAGACGCAAACCCAACTCTCCATTTAAGCCAAATCCGGATTTCAAGAATACGGTGGCGTATGGACTGAGGATCTGTGAACCTTCATCAATTCCATCAAGCTGGAAGTCGAGATTTTGAATATTAAAACCAGCAAGAAATCGAACGTTATCAAATTTGTTGTAGGTGGCATACAAATCAGAATCGAACAAACTCGCTTCAGGGTTAAAGACCCCAAAAGCATCAGTAAATTTTCGTTCTGTTTGAGTCAATGTAGCCGACTCTTTAATTTCAAAATCACCTTTTCTAAACGTCAGGCGTGCACCCGTATTCAAGAGAGTCGCTTCGTACCGGTTATCGGCATCTGAGAAAGCACCTCCGTCATAATCTCCATCATATTCGGAGTAATTCAGAAACGGAGTGACCGTCAAACCTTCCAGCGGTTTCAACGAAACCTGACTGTTAACAGCATTACGTTCGAAACCATCCTTAGTGAAAATATTTCCCTGGGTTGGTTCAGCTTCAGAAATTCCATCTGTTTGTATCCTGCTTAGGCTTACGGAATAATCTACCAAGGCTGAACTTCCATTCACCCCTACACCCCACTCATTGGTTTTAAAAGAGCCATAAGATATTTTTCCTGTTGTATTGAAAGATCCTTGCTCACTTTTTTTAGTGATGATATTAACCACTCCAGCTATGGCATCAGAGCCATAAAGGGTACTCATACTTCCTTTCACAATTTCGATACGCTCTACACTCTCCAGAGGCAGGAGCCTTAAATCGAAAGCCCCGCCTTCCCCGGAAGGATCGGTGACCGGAAAGCCATCTATCAGAATAAGAGTAAACTGCGTAGATGCCCCCCTTAAATACACCGATTTATCTTTACCTGGATTTGAATTGGCCCCATTTATGATAATCCCATTTTGCTGGTTCAGTAATTCTGAAATTGAAGAGCCGGCATGCCTCTCTATTTCTTCACGGTCAATAACGGTTACCGGCTTTGTTGTTTCGCGGGCCGGAGTCGGGGTTTTAGATGCAGTAACTACAACTTCTCCTAAATTTAAAGTGTCTGCTACCTGCGCAAAACTTGTTTGGGATGCCGCCAGGATAATAATAACTGATAGTGTGGATAAGAACTTCATGTGTTGTTTCTTTTCTTTGGTTTTGAATATGATTAGGCGGGTAAAGCTTTTGAGAACCAAATACAGTCATTCCACAGAATAGCAAATCATGAAATAAAACCAAGGTATAGTTCAGTGCTAAAAGCATAAATCTTAACTGCACATCTTTTTACCCGAAAGAGGCGCGTCGGTTAAATGATGGCAGGTCTCCTGGCTTATCCGGGGGCAGCGCCTTCCCGTCCCATTAGGAACAGTGGCAAAGGTGAGGCTGCATTCATTCGCAAATCGCGAATTCGGATTACAGTTGCGGGAACAGCTCTCGTATTTCACGAGATTCCCTTTTAACTCTGGTTGATGATATAATCAAACCGAGACCATCATTAATTCGTAACAAAAGTAACGAGTTTATCTTAAAATACAAACGAACTTATAGTTTTATAAGTTATTCATAGCCAATCAATTATTTCATCCATGATTTTCTTAAAGCAAGTATTTCATCTACTCCTCCCACTACTTTTAGTAGTGGGACTAAGCTTAACTCAGCATTCGGATGTGATTGCACAAAACACAAAATCTGAAAGCTCTGTCATAACCATTCCTGTTTCAAAAGTTGACCCCTCTTCTGTTAAAGCAGAACCTGCTGATGGGGAAAATTGGCGGCTATTTACACTTCCAAAGAAAGACCACACAAAGTACGAGCCTGTTACCGAAGACGGTGAAACTTTTATCAAGTCAACCAGCAATAACAGTGCATCAGGCCTGCTCTATATGACAGATATCGATCCAAAACAGTACCCGATAATGGAATGGACCTGGAAAACTGATGGGGTTCTGGAGAATGGAAATATGTCTAAGAAAGGCGGTGATGATTATTCGGCAAGAATCTACGTAACCTTTAAATACGATAAAGCTGACCTTCCCCTGGGTGAAAGAATTAAATATGGAACCCTCAAAACATTTACGAGTTTCGAAATCCCCCTCCGTTCGTTGAATTACGTATGGGCCAACACGCAGCCTGTCGGCACATTCCAGGAGAATGTATTCACTAACTGGGTTTATATGATAGCCGTGGAATCAGGAAATGAGAAAGCCGGGCAGTGGGTTACTTCCAGAGTCAATATTTATGAAGACTACAAAAAAGCCTTCGGTGAAGAGCCAAAGAATATTGAGAGTATTACCATTATGACAGATTCAGATAATACCGAAGGCTCAGCAAACGGGTATTTCAAAAACATTTATTTTAAGGAGAGTAAATAAATTGTCAAACTTCAGCCTCATTTAGTGGCAGAAGAACAATAAATTCACTTCCACTACCTTCTTCCGACTGTACTTTAATTGTACCTCCGTGTAATTCTATTAACTCATTGCATAGTATCAGTCCAAGTCCGGTTCCTTTCTCTTTACTTGTTCCCAACCTTTTTGGGCGATATGATTTGTTAAATAAGTTCTCGATAACATCAGCACTCATACCTATTCCAAAATCTTTGATACGGAATTCAGCAGTATTGGAATCTATTTTTTTGCCCTTTATTACTATCTGACTTTCAGTTCTTGAAAACTTAACGGCATTGGAGATCAAGTTTCTAAAAACAGTTCCCAGCATATCCTGATCGCCATGAACTTCTATGTCACCCACTTCATTTACAATCTCAATATTCTTTTTTATCAATGATGGCTTTACAAAAGACTCACAATCCACTATTAGACTGCTAATATTTACCAACTTATTATTACTGGGCATGAAGGTGTTTTGTGCTTTAATCCACTTCAATAGATTTTCCATAAGCTGATTTGCATTTCTTGCAGAGTTAATGGCCAATTTCAGCTTATACCAATATTCTTCCTCCAAATCTAAAGACTCAAAATCTTCCTTTAAAACCTCAAGTAATCCAATAATACCATTAAATCCACCCCTCAGGTCGTGCGCTATTATTGAGTACAGCTTTTCTTTTTCCTCATCGTTCTTCTCTAACCTCTTATTCTGTTCAATGATCTTTTGCTCAGCTTCAACTTGTTTGGTAATATCCTGAAAGGTTCCCCTAAGTTTTTTGACTTTACCATCTACCAAAGACGCATATCCGATAGCTCTCACCCATTTCTTTACACCTTTAGCTGAAGTAAACCTCAACTGGAGATCGTAGCTCTCTCCTGTTTCAATAGTTTTTTGCAGTGCCTTTTCTACTAACGCTTTAGACTCTCCTTCAAAGTAACTCAAGCCTTCATCTACCATTATCTCCGCACCTATTTCTTTATCATGGATTCGGTAGACCTCCTCTGTCCAATACAATTTCCCAGAATCTACATCAAACTCCCAGCCTCCCACAGATGCCATTTTCTGAGATTCATTTAACATAAACTCCGTTCTCTTACTTTCTGTGATGTCCCTTGAAGTCGTCTGAATTGCAGTGACTTCTCCCATAGAGTTAATTACGGGTTCCGCTGAGGCGTGTACCCAAATATAGTCTCCATTTTTTTGCCTCATCCTATATTCAATATCTCCAACAGGGGTTCCTTCCATTACTTTTTTATGATTGAGCTGTGCCCTTTGTTCAATATCATCAGGATGAATCAAGTCGTATGGAGAAGTATTAATAAGCTCATCAGCGCTGTACCCCAAAATTTCTATAGAAGACTCCGAAACAAAAGTATAGGTGCCATCAGGCTTGTGAAGGCAGATTAATTCTGAAGAATTTTTTGATAAAACCTCATAGGCCTCTTTTTCTGAAATCAGATTTTCTTCCAAATTCTTACGGTAAATAACACCGCCAGCCCACTCACCTAAAAGGATAATTAAATCGTGATCAGCTTTACTAAATCCCTCTTTTTTTGGTTTAGAACTCGAGAAATTTATGGTTCCATATAATTTCCCATCAACCATAATTGGCACTCCAATGTATGCCTCAAGCTGAAAAGCATTGTAACAGGGGTGCATGTTATATTCGCTTTTCTTCATATTAGCCACAGAAAAAACACCCTCTGACTCTAAAGTTATACTGCAGTAGGTATTCCCCAGTTCAAAATTTTGCCCTTTATATAAATCTACTCCTTCGGGACTAAAGTGTTCAACGATGTACTTATTGGCCCAAATACTGCTAATAATTCCTATTTCTAACCCAAGCAATTCACAGGTTGACTCTAACGCGTAATATAATTGTTCATCAAGCTTCTTATTGTTTTGTGATACGATGTCAATAAGTAGCTTGGTTCTCTTTTCACCATAATGCTTATCTAGCATATTTTCTGGTCTTTAAATAAAAATTATCTACTCTTTCCTCTAAACTTCGATTAATATAGTATTAAATAAGGCCTGATAGAATTGTAGCGTAATTGAAGCCCAATCTTTTAATATTCTTATCTACTTAGAAAAAATATTTAAACGTTGACTAACTGTCAGTTTCTGTTAATAATGCACTACTTTAAAATAAGGCAGTATTATTCATTTAGGTTAGAAAAACATCATGAAAAAGATAAATAAAATCATGCTCTTTGGCGGGGGCATAGTCTTGGGATTTGTGTTGGCGTTCACGCTCATTCAGGATAAAGAGGCACCCATCACTTCCACAATGGTTCAGGATGCAGCTTCCATTATTGGGCTTGAATTTACACAAGCCGAAAGAGACACCATGATTGATGAGCTTGAGGATACCCGGGAGAATCTGCAAACTATCCGAAATATGAAGCTGAATAATTCGATTCCTCCTGCTTTAACTTTTAATCCAATTCCGGTTGGTAAAAGATTTAATTTCCAACAAAAATCCCAAGTTTGGGACCTGCCTGGTGATGTAGTTCTTCCCGAAAATAAAGATGAACTTGCCTTCTATACCATTGGCGAGTTAGCCTCCCTCATCAAAGACAGAAAAATTACTTCTGTAGAACTTACTGAGTTTTTCCTGAATCGCATCGAAGAGTATGATGATGAGTTAGAAGCCATCGTAACTGTAACCAGAGAAAGAGCATTACAACAGGCTCAACAAATGGATGTAGAGCTGGAGCAGGGAGTTTACCGAGGCCCTTTGCATGGAATTCCCTATGGAGCTAAAGATCTATTAGCAGTAGAAGGATATAAGACAACCTGGGGCGCTACTCCTTATAAAGATCAAATGATAAATGAGACCGCTACGGTCGTACAAAAGCTGGATGCTGCCGGAGCCGTACTCATTGCCAAAACAACTCTTGGCGCTTTAGCCTACGGTGATATTTGGTTCGGTGGCCGCACGAACAATCCATGGGACTTAGAACAAGGCTCAAGTGGCTCTTCTGCGGGATCTGCTTCAGGTACGGCTGCAGGATTATTCCCTTTCGCTATCGGCACTGAAACCCTTGGCTCTATTGTATCTCCATCTACCAGAAATGGCACAACAGGCCTCCGCCCTACCTACGGCCGGGTAAGCCGAACCGGGGCTATGGCTTTGAGCTGGACGATGGATAAAATCGGCCCTATTACCCGTAGTGTAGAAGATGCTGCCCTAGTGTTCAATGCTATTTATGGTCCAGACGGAAAGGACCAGACCATTATCGACCTCCCCTTTAATTACAATGCTGATCTTGATATCAAGACGCTTAAAATTGGTTATCTAAAATCTACTTTCGAACGTGACTATTGGAACAAAGAACGGGACAGCCTTGTACTTGCAACAATGAGAGACCTTGGCGTAGAGCTCATCCCTTTTGAACTTCCGGAATTTAATGCCGGAGCGCTGAGTCTGATTTTAACTGCTGAAGGCGCAGCTGCTTTTGATCAACTTACCCTTTCAAATCAGGATGATTTAATGAAATGGCAGGAACCTAATGCGTGGCCAAATTCTTTCAGAGCGGCTCATTTCATTCCAGCTACTGAGTACATTAATGCCAACCGGGCTCGTTATGAGTTAATCCAAAAAATGGATTCGGTTATGCAAAAGGTTGACGTGTACATATCTCCTTCATTTGGTGGAGGAAACTTATTGGTTACTAATTTAACAGGTCACCCAAGTGTTGTACTTCCTAATGGTTTTACCGATGATATGCACCCAACCAGTATCACATTTATGGGAGACTTGTTTAAAGAAGCGGAAGTGCTTTCAGTAGCCAAAGCTTATCAGGATGCGACAGATCACCACAAAAAACACCCCCCTTTATTCTCAAACTAATTAAGAATGAAACACTATACTTAAGCTGAATATTTTACGCTAAGTTATTATAATTAAGTAAAATACTTTTAATTACTTTGTGTTTTAAGTAATTCTTTCAGAGATTAAAAGCACTTGCTAAGTCAATCGGGTAGAATGGGTAACAGATTTATTGTTTTAAAACCAAATAGTCTGGTAAAAGCAGGTTATTACATTACAGCGCCTTTTTTCATTGCCGTTTCTATCTATCTGTTATACTCTTTCTTTTCGCGTGGAATCGGAACCAGCTCTCTCTTAATCCTTGACCTCTCTCTCGTTATTGCTTCTTTCCTAACGCTTTTAAGTTATGCACTTTCTTTGCCAGTCTTTCACCGTTTTCAGATTGTATTTCAGGATGACAAAGTTCAACAAACGGCACTCCTTAATAAGTCAATTCCTTATAGTGATATTAAAGTCATAATTGTAGGTAACGGAGGGATTGAAATTCATGGGAAAAATTTCTTCGACAAAATATCGATCGGTGACCTTTACCTGAACTTTGAAGAGGCAAGAGATTTCCTTTCAGAAAAAGTGAAGGATGAGAAAAACATTCGTTACAAGGGGAATTCAAGATATATTCAAGAATTCAAAAGCTGATTGTGATAATCACAGATCAATCCACTCCCCTCCTCTTTTGGATGATTCCATAATTGCTTCCACTATTCGTATATCCCGCAATCCATCCTCACCCGGCACCAATGGTTTGCTGTTTTCTTTGATACCTAAAGCATCATTATCCATCTGCCGAGCTTGCTGATGATTTGGATCAGCGGGCAACTTAATCCCGTCACTAGTTTCTCCCCGAACACCGCTATAGCTTTGCATTGGTCTGAGTTTATACCATCCTTCTTCGGCATCTACATCCAAGTAATTAGTCGACTTACCAAAGCTCGTTTCTCCGAATGCTGTAACTCCCTCAGGGAACCTCAGCTCAAATTCCGTAAACTCATCTACTTCACTATACATTTCTTCACGCTCTGACCATTGTTTTCCCCTAACAGCAATCGGCTCCATATTTGTGGCATATCGAGCTCCATTGATTGCGTAGACACCCATATCATAGAGAGCACCACCTCCAAGTTCTGCGCTTGCACGCCAGTTACCCGGCCCGTGACCACCACTGTAGCCCGCACCTGCTTTCACTTCCTTTACAGCACCGTAGGTTTTCTCCTTACCGTACTTAATAATGGTCTGTGTATTTGGCTCATGCTGCATTCGGTAGCCAATTGTAAGCTGCACCTTACTTTTGTTCGCGGCATTAATTAGTGCTTGGCAATCATCCACCGTTTTTGTCATTGGTTTTTCGCACCAAACATGCTTACCTGCTTCAGCCCCTATAATGGCATATTTGGCGTGAAGGCCGGTCGGAAGCACAATATAAATCACATCAATTTCATCGTTATTTGCCACTTCATGCATGTTTTGATAGTTATAAACATTGCCATCTGCTATACCGTAGCGCTCTTGCCAGCGTGGAATTTTATGCGGGGATCCAGTAACAATTCCTTTAAGCTCGCAGTGCTGTGTCATCTGCAAGCCCGGTGCTAATAATCCGGAAGCATAACTCCCTAAACCAACTAAAGCCACGCCTAGCTTGTCCTTTTTTCGTGGAATAATAATATTTGGAAAGCCGGCAACCAGAGAAGCACCGGCAATAAGCGAACCTGTCTTTTTAAAAAAATCTTTCCTTGAATATCGATTCGACATAACTAAAGTGTTTTGAGTAAGCGATTTAATAAGACCTAAAGAAGCAAACAGCTGAACATATTCAAATGTTCATTTTATCAAAAGAATCAAATATGGGAGCTATAATGCGCTGCTTGATCCTTTTACTTTATCTTTTCTAAAGGCAATTTTATACGTAACTCCATTTGTCCCATCCATAGTCCAATCCGCATCAATCTGACTTAGTAAGGCATGGATTAACGTCATACCAAGTGAAGAAGGCTTTTCAGCTTTATCATTTTCAGAAAACCCAATTCCATTATCAGAAATTGTACTGTGAATTACGTTTCCTTTTTCTTTAAGCTCTACTCTCAACTTCCCATTCTTAACACCTACAAAAGCATGCTCAAGAGCATTTGATAGTATTTCATTGAGGGAAAGAGCAAAAGGGATGGCCTGATTGATATTCAGTTCGATAGGTTCAATATGGGTTTCAATTTCAACTTTTGAACTGCCATAAGTAATACTGCTTTCTATTTGGTTGATTAGGTCATCAATATATTCAAGTACGGGAATTTGGCTCAGGTTCTGAGACTGGTATAACTTTTCATGAATCATCGCCATAGTTTGAATACGCATTTGGCTTTCCATAATCATCCGTTTGAGATTTGCATCTTCATACTCATATGCTTGCAACTCCAGCAAACCTGAAATAACAGCAAGATTATTTTTCACCCGGTGATGAATTTCCTGCAGCAGTACTTCCTTTTCATTTAATGTAGCCCGCAGTTCCGTTTCCCTTTGTTTTAAATCACTTATATCCTGCCCAGTGCCTATGATAAAAGTTTGGCGATCACGCTCGAAAAGAGCAGCGTTCACATTTCTTGATAAAACTTCGCCGTTCTTAGTAATTGGGTTTGACTCCAGACTCACTTTACCTTTTTTAAAAAGCTCCCTCCTTTTATTGAGTATAAGCTCTTTACTCTCCTCGGAGTACAAATTTGTTATAGAATTGTTCAACAAATCATCGATCGAAAACCCAAGATCATGAGCAAAGTTTTTATTCGCTCTTACCAAATTCAACTCTTCATCTAGCATAAAAAATGTGCCCGGCAAACCATCAATAATCGCATCTGCAAACCTTTTCTCTTCTATAAGAGCCTTCTCCATTTCTTTTTGCTTGCTGATGTTCATCCCAATTAAAAGAAATACCTCATCCCCATTCATTTCAATAGTACTACCCCTCCAAAAATAAGGGGAAATCTTCCCTCTCTTATGCTGAAGACTAATTTCTTCACCCGCAGGCTTATTTGCCAGAATCTTCTTTATAGCATCAGTGAGGGACTTGTAGCTTTCTTTGGGTATAAAATCAAAAGCTGACATTTTTATCAGCTCTTCGGAGGAATAGCCCGTCAGTTTTTCACCGGTTTTATTCCATAACAGCAGATTCATTCTTTTATCAACCACCGTCACAATACTGGGGAGGTTGTCAAGTATTTGCTGAGTGAAATTTCGTTGCTCAATGAGCGACTCCTTCATCGACAGCCTTTTTAGAAAATTTCCTATTATTTCAACAGTAGTTTTCAGTGTAAGCAGCTCATAATTTTCCCATGAACGCACTTCATTCGTAGAGTCAAAACCGATAAGCCCAAACCAATCTTCTCCCTGAAAAATGGGAAGTAATAACGCCGATGATATACCTTGAGCCTCCATAAGTTCCTTCTCAGGAGAAGGCAGCTCAGCAGTAGGGGAATTAACTATAAGGCCTGATGAGAGTCTCTGATGAAAAAAGGGAAATTCTTTATAAGGAATATTCTGTAAGTCCGGATTATCAATTTGGGGGTCTACCCCTTCGGCACATGCTTCGAACTGTTGACTAATTAATAATTCTCCTTCTTTGTTAATCTTGTTTGTAAAGAAGTAGATACGATCAGTTTTTGTTGCCCCCTGTAGAATGTGCAGCACTTTATCAAAAACAGAGATATCCGTGGCATCTACCAACAGATTTGAGCATTCTGCCAGTGCGTGTTGATATGAAAGTCTGTTTCTTAATTCATTTTCCGTCTCGCGTTGAGACTCCAGTTCGGAGATTTTCCGATCAGTAATTTCAAAAGAAGTACCTAAAATTGCGGACGGATTTCCTGACTCATCGTACTGTATCGTAATTTCGTCACGAAGCCAGATTTCTTGCCCATCTTGCCGCTTGAATCTGTATTCATTTATTGCCGACCCACCATCTTTCATTATTTGATGGAATCTACTGGCCACTTTTTCTTTGTCATCTTCGTGAATACGCTCAGCCCAGGGGAAATCACTTTCTAAAAAGTACTCTACAGAGAACCCGAGAATATCTTTGACATTTGGGCTGACAAAAGTAATTGGATAACTGTTCGTAGGTTCACACTTAAAAACAATAATGGAGCCGCTATTAAAGAGCTGTTCGGCATCATTACCGGTAAGTTTTTTCCCTTTATCTATCATTTAATTCTTTTACCTAAGTACTACAAATCCTTTCATATTATAAATATTTTTTCCTCTAATTACGTATTCTCTTAGAGATATTAAATATTCCGAAATGTATTATCGGATCAACTAAAAATATTATAAGTGCATATATGTCAGAGGATTACAAAATACCATCTAAAACTAGAATCGGCCATATACACCTAAAAGTCTCTGATCTGGATCGTTCACTTGAGTTCTACTGCGGTTTATTGGGTTTCGAGCTTATAACCACTTACGGCGATCAGGCTGCATTTATTTCTGCCGGAGGGTACCACCATCACATTGGCCTAAATACCTGGCAAAGTAAAGATGCCCCACCTGCACCAAAAAGCAGCACCGGATTGTTCCATACAGCTATTTTATATCCTACCCGGAAAGACTTAGCTGAAATATTGCAGCGGCTAATTGATGCCGACTATCCACTTTCAGGAGCTTCAGATCATGGCGTTTCTGAGGCACTTTATCTTGATGATCCGGATGAGAATGGAGTTGAACTATATTATGATCGCCCCAAAGACCAATGGCCCACAAAAGAAGATGGAAGCATTAAAATGTTTACCCGCCCTTTAGATTTGAAGGATCTGTTAAATGAACTGACTTAGAAAGTAATTTCAATCCAATAAAAGTTTTACTGAATCGTAATCTTAGCGCCCTTATCTTAGGGCAAAATCAATTCAACAATCATACTAACTCATGAAGAAGCTCTTTACTCTCTTATCCATTTTTGCTTTAGGTTTTACATCAACCGCAAATGAAGCGCTGCGCTGGGGGCAAATTGGTCACCGCACTACAGGTCATGTTGCTGAACAGTATCTCACAGAAAAGGCAGCTACTGAAGTGGAACGCGTTTTAGGAAATGAGTCGCTTGCTGAAGTAAGTACATGGATGGATGAAGTTCGCTCTGATGATAACTATGATTTCATGTCGCCATGGCATTATGTAACCATCCCTCCGGGTGAAACTTACGAGTCAGTAGAAAAAGCTGAAGGTGGAGATATTATTTGGGCTCTTGAAAAAGTAGTTCGTGAATTGAAAGAAGGCGGACTTTCAGCTCAGCAGGAAGAAGAAAATCTTAAAGTATTGGTTCACTTAGTTGGTGACCTTCACCAGCCTCTTCATGTTGGAAATGGTGATGACCGAGGCGGTAACGACGTTCGGCTGCAGTGGTTTTGGAGCAACTCTAACCTACACCGGGTTTGGGATAGCGAGATGATTGATGACAAACAGTTAAGTTATACGGAATTAGCTGACTACGTTAATCACCCAACCGATCAGCAAATAACAGAATGGCAAAGTACCTCAGTACGAGACTGGGCTTATGAATCTCAAGACATTCTTCCTCAGGTATATGATATTCCCGAAGACAAAGAGCTTAGCTATGAGTATTCTTTCAAAAACTGGGATACCGTTGAGCAACGCTTGGTTAAAGCAGGTGTACGAATGGCTGGTTTGATTAATGAGATTTATAAATGATCAACTTGTTTGCCAAACACCAATTTATTTTCACAAGACCACTCTATCTTAATTTTAATATAGAGTGTAAAAGCTGAGATAAAGTTTGGTATTGGTCAGAATTCGGGAGATCTTTGAAACACAAATTAAAGGAACATCGGTATTTATAAATTTAGTACAGTATAATTTTCCCTTCTATAGTTTGTATAACTAACAATCAATTATCACAGCCGATTTAAGAAATGAAGTATGCTTGTTTTTAAGTATACAAGACACTGTGCCTGTGAAACAACACTTATATATTTATTATTATGGAATACGGTAAAGTAAAATGGTTCGATGCACAAAAAGGATTCGGCTTTATTCAGCCTGACAATGGCGAAAAAGACGTTTTTGTACACCGAAACAACATTGAGAACCTCGGATTTAACGAAGGTATCAATGACGGAGAAGAAGTTGAATTTTCTATCGAGGAAACTGACAAAGGCCTAAGCGCTACTGAAGTTTATATTCTCGAATAATCAACTTTTTTGATTTTTAAAGTCCCGTGCTTTTTAAGTACGGGACTTTTTTTATGCCTTTCTGTTTTTCTTGACTCCTCCCTTTGAATCTGCTACACTTTTCTAAACACCAATAAGGGAGACTTCTATGATTCTTTACAAAAAACGTCGCCACTACAAATATACCCTGGTCGATTCCTTTTCACGGAAGATTGAAATCGAACCTGATCAAAAACTAGGTAATGATTTTCTTTATCTGGATGAAAATGGAATCCTGTTTATCTCTAAAGGTTATTCCTGGGATGGGCCAAGCGGACCTACCATTGACACTAAAAACTTTATGCAGGGTTCACTGGTGCATGATGCTCTCTATCAACTGATGAGAGAAAAGTACCTGGATTTGAAATACAGAGAATATGCTGATGAGCTTCTCCGGACCATGTGTATTGAAGATAGCATGAGCAAACTAAGAGCTCGATTTGTGTATTGGGGCGTGCGCATTTTTGGGAAGTCTTCTGCCATACCTGATACTCAAGAAGCTCCGTAAATAAAAACCCCGAACCTCTTTACAGAAGCCGTGGTCTACTATTCAATCAAAAAAAATTAAGCAGATTGAAACACAATTTTCTCCGGTTGAAAAGCTTCATCTAGCGGAGTATCCACAATATGATTGGTGTAATTGCTGATGGTTTTCAGAGTGGTGATGAGGTTAATTTCCAACATATTTTGTTTGATATAACCTGCATCAATAAATGACTGAATATCATCATAAGAAACATGCCCTTGTTTTTCTACTACAGTGCGAGCATAGGTAACCAATGCATTCAGTTTAGCATCTGGCAATGTTTTACCATTTCGAACAGCATTTACAATAGATTCATCTGTTTTTAATTGGTTTTTCAAAATAGTAAAATGAATAGCTGAACAGTAATGGCATTCATTTTCGATACTCACTGCTAATTTGACCAATTGTTGCTGTTGACCGAAAATTTGGAGTTAGTCGGGCTTGGGTGTCTAAGGTTTTGAGTTAGTAGTATTTGCTCAATATGCTACAATCAGTCCTCAGCCGTAGAGTTATACTCCTCATCCGTCACCGGCTCTAACCATTTTGTAGAACCATGTTCACTACTTGAAATAGCAAGCTGTACGAACTCATTATCAGGACTAGCCCCGTGCCAATGTGGTAAATTAGGTGGACACTTAACAGAATCTCCTTTTCTAAGAATCTTCTTTGGGCTTCCTTTTTCCTGATAATACCCTACACCATCCGTAACTAAAATAATCTGACCAGCTGGATGGGAATGCCAATTTGTTCTTGCTCCCGGTTCAAATGTAACATTGCCAACGTATGTTTGATTAAGGCTGTCAGGCGGAATCAAGAAACTCACCCATGCCGTACCGGTAAAATTGTCACTTTCTAATTTCTCACCTTTTGGAAAGATAGTTTCCGATTTCAATGTTTTATTTTCAGTTTGTGCTACAACCTGAGAAGTAAGCAGAAGAGAGAAACATATCGAAAGTATGGAAGCGTAAGTTTTGAAGGTAGTCATGGTTATTTAATAGTTTTACCTAATTTAGATTACTTAATTCGAGACTAATCATCTCCGCCTGAAAACAAACGCGTAAAGGACAAGGAGGCTAATTTCCAGTCTTCATTTTGCTTGACATAGACTTCGGTTACTTCAAAAGGATTTGTAACTTCATTTCCGCCGACTTCAGCCAAAAGAGTAATTCTATTCAAAAGAATTGCGGTATCATCAATGATATTTACGGAAACCTCATGAATATCTGCTTTTTTATACCAGATCCCTCCGCCCTCTATAATATTGAGTTCTCTTTCTTTTCCCCATGATCCCCCCATGTGTATAAATACAGACTTGTCGTGGAATAGGTCATCAAGCTTTTCTACATCTTTATCTGCCATCCACGTCCATTTATCACCAGAGAGTTCGATAATCTCCTGATTTAAAGATGTTTCCTGAGCTGTTGTAAGCTGAACGTTTACGATTATTAAAAGTAGGCTGAGTATGATTGTCTTCATATTGTTAACTTTTTTTAGTTTTTGGTTCAGGGTGGTCATTTTTCAATACTATGAATGTCGCGCACGCTGCTAAATGTAAGATCAAGCAACTTCCAGTCACTCTCATATTTCTTGTAAATCTCAGTAACCGTGAATTCATTGGAGACCTCATGTCCCCGAACTACAGCAAGTAGTGTAATGCGGTTCCAAAGGATGGCTGTCTCGTCAAAGACCTCAACTACCACATCATGAACTTCTGCATTTTTGTACCAAATACTCCCGGTTTCAATGATTTCGAGTTCCCTGTCTTTATTCCAGGTTCCACTCATATGTACGAATTTCGATTTCTCGTGAAATAAAGAATCAAGCTTGTTCACGTTTTTATCTGCCATCCAAGTCCATTTTTGTTCTGAGAGATCGGCAATCTCCTGTACGGTAGTTGCACTTTGTGCGTATACCAATTGAGTAGCCGACATGATTAAAAACAATATCAAAGAGGATGCTTGAAATGTCTTATTTATAGCTTTTGGTTTGATCATAATACCTGTTGTTTAATGGGTTATAAATTCGTGCCTGTAATTACGAAAGTG
Source organism: Balneola sp. (assembly GCA_002694685.1). Classification (NCBI taxonomy): domain Bacteria; kingdom Pseudomonadati; phylum Balneolota; class Balneolia; order Balneolales; family Balneolaceae; genus Balneola; species Balneola sp. The sequence goes on along the minus strand of NZMW01000004.1, from coordinate 611,301 downwards.
ATTTTATGTAGGATAACAGAAGATCTACCTCTTCCTCTGTAAGTTGACTTTCGTAGTTAGGCATTACCGGCATATATCCTTCCACAACTTTAGCATTTGCATTCAGGATCGACTCTCGTATATATTCGTCATCTGCTGTTACTGTACTACCACCTTGAAGAGTCACTTCACTTCCGTAATAGTCATACAAAGCAGGTGCCGTAGAAGAGGTTCCGTCATCGGGGTTCACTGCATGACAAGTATGGCATGTCAACTGTTGAAAAAGTTCTTCACCGCTGAGTGATGAGTTCGCATTTGTATTTTCTGCGACGGCCTGACTTGTGTCTTCCTGGACCGAATCAGACGTTTCGGCTTCCGCTGTTTCTTTTCCGGTATAGACCACTCTCCATATTTTCCCTTTTTTAGAATCAGAAATGAATAATGCGCCATCTGGTCCTATCGCTAAACCCATAGGGCGATATTCTGCTGCTCCCCGGTCAGGAATGGGCTCAGTACCAGCAAATCCATCTGCAAAGGTCTCATAATCTCCGGTCGGAGTGCCTTCTTCAAAGGGAGTGAACGTGACTTTATACCCTTGTTGTGGTAATGGCGCACGATTCCATGAGCCATGAAAAGCAACAAAAGCGCCTCCCTGATAACGTTCTGGAAAATGCTCTCCGGCATAAAACAGAAGTCCGTTTGGAGCCCAATGTCCGGGAAAAGCGGCTACGGGATCAAGGAACTCAGAACAACGCCCAACCATCTGTCCATCACCACCGTACTCAGGTGCGAGAACTTTCTTTTCCTGTTGCCAGTCATAATAGCAATAGGGCCATCCGGCATCGGCACCCTCAGACAAACGATACATTTCCTCAGCGGGCAGCTCGGCATTCTCCTCCTCAGTATAGAGATCAGGCCAAAGCGTATTAAGCTGGTCACGACCATGTTGCATCACATAGAGTGCCTCTACTTCTGAGTTCCAGTCAAGTCCGACGACATTTCTGAGTCCGGTAGCATATCTGGCCTCCGGACTAAATGTTTGACCTGTTTCTTTGGCTGAAAATCGCCAAATACCGGCATGTTGTTCCAATTGTGGGCACGGATCAATTCCAGAAGAGCCGGGTGTGCGTGGATCTTGCTGGCAATTATTCGAAGGAGAACCTACGTTTACATACAGGTTCCCTTTGCCATCAAATTCAATAGATTTTGAAGCGTGTGCCCATTGGTCAGGGAAGCCACTTACAATAATTTCAGGCTCTCCTTCAGGAACGAGGGCACCATTTTGGGGCATTTCCCAACGATAGACCTCCTGCTTATTCGAAGCCCAGATATAACCATTGTGGATAGCCATTCCTGTTTCCCAAACTATTCCCTGACTCATTTCCGTCATATCACTGAAATACTCAATGATGTCGGCCTGAAAATCTCCAGTGGTATCCCGCAAGGTGATCACACCACCTTTTTCACTGCGTGTTTTCACATAGATATCACCATTATCAGCCACTGCCATATGGCGTGCAGGACCTATACTATCCACTACAACACTTGCACAGAATCCATCCGGAAGCGTGATGCCACCGTTGTCAGAATCACACACGATCTTTGCAGTCGGCTCATTGTCTTGGCTTGATTCAGCACATCCGGAAATTAGCAGAACCATGAAAAGAGATAACACAGACATAACTTGTGTTACCTTCTCAAAGTTGGGTAATCTTTTATTGGTATCCATAATGTTATTGGTTTTGAAGTTGATTTATCTTTTGATCAGTCAAGAGGAATGAAAGCAAGCGTATTTTGAGAAGTCATAGGAATGACCAGTTGATTCGCGTCTGAATCATAGCACATGGAAGCAGCACTTGGGATATTCTCAGCGATGAGCTCTACTGAACCATCTGCATCAATTCGGGAAACGCCTCCTTCAAATACACTGCTTATATACTTAGTCCCATCCTCCATGATTTCTATTCCGTCTCCTCTGCTTTGCACAGCTTGTTCAGTTTTTAATAGTTCCCCGTCTGGAGAAAAAGTCAGTACATTTGGATTGCCAAAATTGACTACCACTATATTCCCTTCTTGATCTATTGCTATACCATTAGGAACGTTTATTGGATTACCTACCACAAATTCTGAAATATCACCATCAGTAGAAATTTTCCAGACTTTCCATGTTTGTGGATCTGGGTTCTGGCCCAAATCACCAGATTGAGTGGTGTAAATAGTTCCATCCTCAGCTACTGCAATGTCATTGATCCAAGGAGAATCTTCGATTCTTATTTCTTCTAACGGCGCTCCTGTTTCTAAATCAAATCGGCGAATTACAGCAACCGTAGGATCATCCTGGTCTGCACCTCCATCACGATCGGCCAAATACAGAATACCATCGGCGATCGTACTACCCAGTGGGTCGTTGATTACAAGAGGTGGAGATAGGCTACTGCGCCTGTTGGAATTCTGTACACCTATCCATTTTGTGGTATGAACCGATCCGTCATGATTGATAAGTGAAATCCAGCCGTCATTGGGCTGTACATTTTGAGATTGACCACGATTTGGAACCACAATAAGTCCTCGATCAGCGTCATAGGTGCAGCTTTCAGCAGAATAAATAGCCCCATAGACTTTCACATTTGAAGAAATGGGCTGAAACTCACCGTTTGAATTCAGACCCAGTGGACTCCCAACGGGATATGAATCTGTTTGCTGTGCTTTTGCTGTTTGAACAGATATTCCAATGACCAATATGAGTGCAAAGGCAATCATATTGTATTTCAGATTAAACATTCGCGGTTTCCTTTCTTTCATAGCTATTTTATTAATGAGTTCATTGTTTGTTTTAGTTATTCATCTGAATCAAAATTTCTCTTCCGGTTTCTGCCTCAGCCTCACCAATATTTTCTTCAATGATGGAGAATAATTGTTCAAGCTGAGATTCTGACAGACCAAGATTCATACCTATTCTCATGTGACTTCCTAGCATTGGTTCTACCCCTCGAATACTGCTGAGTGCAGAGATTGTCACCAGTTCCCTCTCCAAATACGTTAATACATCTCGTTCAAACAAGTCGGTAAAAAGATGCTCTTTCAGGAACCGGTCAATGACAGGAGCAAAAGCGCCATAGCCTGATTCGGGATGCCCCCATTCTCTGCCGGTCAGTTCATACAGAGTTTCTACGCCACGCTCGTATTTACTTCTTTCATCGTTTATGGGGGTGGCTTCCGGACCCATTTCATCTTCTATTCCTTTAGCTTCCCGTTCATCCAATACATCCATAAAGGTGTTCAAGCCGCGGATGCTTCGAGGAAATCCTACATACGCATATAGATGAACAATGACTTCATTGATCTCATTTACAGTAAGATCCGCTTCTAAACCTTCCTTCAAAGCATCATTCAAATTTTCGAGATTTCCGGTAGCTGTATAAGCGGATATGAGTACAATAGCTTGTTGCTCCTCATTTAAGTTTTGAGTTTCATCTGCAATATTTTGAGCTTTTGTTTCACTCGATATTGTCCACAGTGAGATGGCCAAAAGGATCATTGCATGAATTGTAGCTTTTCTCATATTGACATAGATTTAATAGTAATCTTCATTCTTAATTTTCCTGTTTTTAGAACAAATCAATGTAGTATAATTCTTTAGGCTGCTCGTTATACCGATTACGGAATTACCAACCATTATTACTGATTGAATCCCCAGAGCTATTAATAAGGGATGAGAATGGCTACATTTGCATCAACAAAACAATATAAGATATGTCACAGTTATACAGGTTTAATACCGTCAGCGACTACAATGATTTTAACAATCATGATACTCCTCATCCTTTAGTGAATGTGATCGATTTCTCTAAAGCGGAAGTACGAACCGGTAAAAAAATGTACTTTGGGCTTTATTGCATCGTGCTGAAAGATGTGGAGTGTGGAAATCTTACGTATGGCCGAAACACGTACGACTATCAAAAGGGAACGCTGGTTTTTATATCACCGGGGCAGGTCATTGATGTGCAAAATAAGACCGAGCCATACCAGCCTATGGGCCACGGATTAGTTTTTCATCCAGATCTGATACATGGTACTTCTCTTGGAAAGAATCTAAGTGAATATAGCTTTTTCAGCTATAACACAAGTGAAGCCTTACACCTGTCTGAAAATGAAAGAAAGACCATATTAGACTGCTTTTCCAAGATTAATTTCGAGTTGCAGCAATCCATAGACAAGCATAGCAAGAGACTCATAGCTTCCAACATCGAACTCTTTCTGAATTACTGCGAACGGTTTTATGATCGCCAGTTCATTACAAGAGAAAATGCCAACCAGGGAATTTTAGAAAAGTTTGAAGACTTGTTAAATGACTACTTTGTTTCTGAGAAACCCCAAAGTATCGGCTTACCATCTGTTGCCTATTTTGCTGAAAACTGTCATTTGTCTGCCAACTATTTTGGAGATCTGATCAAAAAGGAAACCGGCAAATCGGCACAAGAGTACATCCAGCTGAAAGTGATCAATATTGCCAAAGAGCGGTTATTTGATCCTGACAAATCAATAAGTCAGATTGCTTATGAACTGGGTTTTAACTATCCCCAGCATTTCAGCCGGATGTTTAAAGAACAGGTAGGATCTTCTCCGAGCGAATATAGAAGAGTGAATTAAAAAGCCTGTCCCGTTTATGAGAATCAGGCTATTGCTACCCGGAAGTAGCAAACTTGCGAGTTTTGTTCTCCCTAAAATGGCCTCTTAGGGCAATTAAAAAAAGGCGCCCAATGGGCGCCTTTAATTTTCAAATTAATCTAACCTGTTTTAGTACTTAGCAGGCATTCCTTCTGCAGGAATTGATTCAAGAATGAATTCGCGAATATCTTCATTTGAAGTCACCAAGTCATCAGCACGGAGATACATCATATGTCCACTACGATATCCTTTAAATGACATACGATCTCTAAGTTTACCGCTTGGGTCCATATTCCACATAGTGTACTTGGCGTCGAAATAGTTGGTGCCTCCATCATAATAACCCGCTTGGATCATAACGTGTAAAAATGGGTTTTCAGCCATTGCCGTCCTTAAGTCTTCACCGGTGTTATCTCCACTTCGATCCCAAGGGCGCACGGGACCAAAAGTCCAATATTGTAAATCGGTATCATAACCCAGTTCAGATCGCAGATAGTGATTAATAGCGGGTGTGAAAGCATGGTTCCATGAACTCAGCGCAGGATCATAATCATAACGGTCTCCAGCATTTTCACGATCAATCCCTCGATAACGAGAATCAAGTCGACCTACGGTTAATTCTTGGTCACGAAGTAGCTCTTTCCAGAAAAATGATGATGAAATCCGAAGGTTATGATCAAGAATAACATCTTTATCAATGCCTGAATACTCTGCCACTTTGCTGGCAATCATATCCTTCTCAGCTTCACTGATAAAACCACCTTTCGCAAGGGCCGGTATGTATTCATTGATTGTGAATTCTTCAACTTCAGGTAGAATATCATCCAAATCCTTGTTCTGCAATTCGCTCCCTAATGCGTCGTGATACCAAGCGGTTGCTGCATAGTAAGGCAATGGAGTAGCATCTCCGACAGGTCCGTCACGCTCAACTCCCATTCCGGTCGGGGAAACTAAAATCACCCCATTAAGAAACATCCAGTGCGAAGACTGTAATCTGTTTGCCAATCCTGATACTCTCGTTGTACCATAGCTTTCTCCAATTAGATACTTGGGTGAAGGCCATCGATTCTGTCGAGATACAAAAGTATTAATCCAATCGGCCAGATAACTAACATCTGCATTCACACCAAAAAAGGTACTTCTGTCAACTTCCGGATCTAAAATCCTTGAAAAAGCTACGTTAACAGGATTCACAAAAATTATGTCGGCTACATCTATAATAGATTCAGGATTATCAGTGACTCCGTAGGGTTGAGTCGGAAACCCTTCACTGTCAATGTTCAGTTTTTTAGGTCCTGTATAACCAATATGCATCCAAACTGAAGCCGATCCCGGTCCTCCATTAAATGAAATAACTAAGGGCCGTCGGGATTTATCTTTCACATCAGAACGCTCATAATAGGTGTAAAATAAAGAAGCGATTGGTTTGCCGGAGTCATCCCAAACAGGTTGATTACCTATTGTAGTGGTATAAGGAACTTTTTTTCCTTTAACGGTTACCTGATGTTCTGTGGTTTTTTGCCAATCAACTTTTGAAGTTCGTTCATTAGATTCCTGAGCCATAACTAAACCCGGCATCAAAGAAATCAATAATAATAGTGCGCTAATCGTGATAGTATAGGTGTTTCGCATAATGTAATTTATTTCGTTTACTGGAAGGACAGTAGTTAGTGATTCTGGAGCTGAATTTCTTGTCAAATTCAGTAAATCTTTATTGTTTTTCATGAAGACCACGGTCCAAATTTTAGCATGAATGAAGTCATTTACGGCTGTATTAAATTAAGTATGCTTTATTTGGAGTTAATTATAATAAAGAAGATATTAATGGCGATGCAAATGTATGGTAAGAATCAGTATTAGTAACATTAGTTTAGTATTTGTTTCCCCTCTATAGTTTGTACAACTAACAATAAACAAGCAGCTGTTCTCAGTTTTGATTAATAAAATTAACCAACACTCTTCAGCTGCAATCAATACAACACAACACGATTATGGAATACGGTAAAATTAAATGGTTTGATGCTCAGAAAGGTTTCGGATTCATCGAACCAGAGAATGGTGGAAAGGATATCTTTGTACACCGCAACAACATTCAAAACCTTGGATTTGAAGAGGGGCTTGCTGATGGTGAGGAAGTAGAATATGACGTAGAAGAAACACCTAAAGGCCTTAGTGCTGTAGAAGTTTCTCGAGTTAGCTAATTTTAGCTAATCAAATTTAAAACCCGGTTCTGTTTACAGGCCGGGTTTTTTTGTACCTATGAATTTCATCTTATTATCATGTCCGATAAATCCTTCGACCTCATTCTTTTTGGCGCAACTGGCTTTACGGGTCAAAGAGCCGCCAAGTATTTAAACGATAATGCCCCAGATTCACTTAAATGGGGCATCGCAGCCAGAAACCCGAGCAAAGTTTCTCGGATTGCTGAAACGATAGCCCTACCCAAAGATCGTCAGTTTATCGTAGATACCACTATAAAAGAACAAGTTGAAACGGTAGTACAGCAGGCCAAGATTGTAATTACTACAGTTGGGCCATTCTCCTTGTACGGTGAAGAAATTATTGCCGCCTGTGCTAAGTTCGGAACTCACTATCTGGATATAACTGGTGAAGTAGGCTTCATAAGAAAAATGAAGGACCTATATGAAGAAGACGCAATAAAAAGCGGTGCTCTGCTTATCCCCTTTTCTGGTTTTGATTCTGTACCGGCCGATCTGGCTGCCTTACTTATTTCAGAGAAGTTCAGTGAGCCAAAAAAACTCAGCATTAAATCCTACTACTCTATAAGCGGTGGATTTAATGGTGGTACCATTGCCACTATGCTCAATAAGTTTGAAACTGGTGAGTACAAAGAAATGAGCGATCCCAGATTATTGATAAGCAATGGTTCTCAAAAAATTCATAAACCTGATCGCGCACAATTTTTCGGGTTTGATGCTGCTATCAAGAGATGGTCTGCCCCTTTTATCATGGGAGCCATCAATTCCAAAGTGGTCTATAAAAGTTCCGAAGATAATAGTTATGCAGAAAGTATTGCTTACAGCGAGCACTCCTCATTAGGAAAATGGTACAACCCTATTCCATTTTTCGTGGTTTCATTTATTGTATTAGCGATAGCCATTTTCGGACCAAAAGAATGGTTCAGAAGCTTATTGAAAAAAATCATGCCTGCCCCTGGTGAAGGTCCTTCTGAAGAACAAATTGAAAACGGTTATTTCAAATTATTAGCGATTGCAAAAGATGAGACTGATAAAACGGTATCACTTAAAATGTCATATCCTGGTGATCCCGGAAACAAAGCTACTGTGTTTTTCTTGTGTGAATCCGCTTTATGTTTGTTTGAATCTTTGGATACAATAAAGTTAGCTGGATTTAAAACTCCTGCAACCGCATTCGGCACTCAACTAGCTGATCGGCTTACTTCACGGGGCTTGAATATTAAAGTGTTAGAATGAATTATTTCCCGTCATTTTTACTTACTTTAAAGTGGCAATAAAAATCTAAATGGCAGGGGCTTTTTGTGAGTGTCGAGAAAGTTACATTTAACAACAAGATTGACAAGGAATTTAGCAAGACCGTTAAAACAAGGGTGAAGGAGTATTTCAAAGAAAATAATCTTTCCGAACACGCTAATGCTTCTATGGTTTTCAAAACCATAATTCTTCTTACTCTTTATTTTGGAGCCTATGCACTCCTCATATCCGGACAGTTTTCGCTTGGAATAATGTGGCTATTGTGCGTGGCTATGGGAGTTGGAATGGCTGGTATTGGCTTTTCTGTAGCCCATGATGCCCTACACGGTTCTTATTCTTCTAATAATAAGGTCAATTATGTATTAGGCCTTACTTTTGATTTGATGGGCGCTAACGGTTACATCTGGAAGATCACTCACAACATCATTCACCACACTTACACGAATATTCATGGCCACGATGAAGATCTCGAAGTGGCTGCCTTTATACGCCTTTCCCCTCATTCTGAGTATAAAGCCGTTCACCGCCTTCAGCATATTTTAGCATTCTTTGCCTACAGCTTTGCTACTTTTTTCTGGGTTTTCGTGAAAGACTACTGGTATTTCTTTAAAAGTCCATTAGGGCCTTACGAAAATAAAAACCACCCGCTCAAAGAATGGGTTACGCTGATTGTAACTAAAGTATTGTATTATGGTTACACCATTGTATTACCAATAATTCTTTTGGATATAACTTGGTATCACTGGCTAATAGGTTTTATGAGCCTTCACCTGACTGCAGGGTTTATTCTTGGGGTAATTTTCCAACTTGCTCACGTGGTTGAAGAGACTATGCATCCCGAACCCAATGAAGACAACGTTATTGAAAATCACTGGGCTATCCACGAGATGATTACCACTAATAACTTTGCAAGGGCTAACAAACCCCTCTCATGGTTTATCGGTGGACTGAATTATCAAATCGAACATCACCTTTTCCCAAAAGTCTGCAGTATTCACTATCCGGAAATCAGCCTGATTGTCGAAAAAACAGCAAAAGAATTCGGAATCCCCTACAATCACCATGAAACCTTTAGGGAAGCTGTTGCTTCTCACTACCGAACCCTAAAAAACTTCGGGGATCCTAACTTTACCTGGGAAGGCGCTAAACAGGCTTAAGTTCTAATATTACAAAGCCCTATTTTATAATAGCTTTTCCTACATTCCTGCTTAGTTAAAAAAGCCAGGAGAAATGCTTCGAGTAATTTATTACCTATGGAACTGTATCGGTATACTGATTCTTTTGTCATTACCATTAGAAGAGGTACGTGCCCAACCCATAGCTTCTGAAGGGGTTATTGACCTCTCCTCATTTCAAATTGAATCTCAAAACTCTTTAGAGCTTAATGGTGAATGGGGGTTCTACTGGAATGAATTACTGGCCCCTTCTGCAACTCAGACTTCTGAAAAAAAGACCTATGTAGAGTTTCCACATCTATGGAGGGACTCCGATCTCCCCTCTTTTGGATATGCAACATACACGCTACAGATCATAAAGCCTCAAAGTCACCCTCCCCTGGCTTTAACTATTCCTGACCTCTACACCGCTTACACTTTGTTTATCAATGGCACTGAGGTTTCCAGAAATGGCGAAGTTGCCACAAATCCCGAAGATTATACTCCCTTCTGGCTGCCTAAAACCGTCTCAATAAATCAATTCGATTCTGATACACTTAACCTTGTGCTTCAGGTTTCTAACTTTAAGCACAGTAAAGGCGGTATCCGGCTCCCCATTATTTTAGGGAGTGCAAAACACCTTGAACGAGAGCGAACTATTGAAATTGGCTATACCCTTCTTTTAACCGGATGCCTCTTTATGATCGGTCTCTTCTTTCTGGGACTATATCTATTTGGGCGCCACGAAGAGCCCATGATATATTTTGCAGCTGTTTGTTTCTTTTTCAGCTACCGTGTTTTTGGCACTGAACTCTACCCTCTTCATTATTTATTTCCAGAGATCCCTTGGATATTGACCATCAAAGCCGAGTATTTCTCACTTTATTTTACCGCCTTTCTGTTTTGCGCTTTTGTAAAGAAATTATACCCAGTCGAAGTAAATAAGTATATACTCTACGCTTTTAGTGGAGTTTTTGGCACGCTCTCGGCGATTACTCTTTTCTTTCCTGCCTTCTACTTTACCAGCCTGATTAACTTGTTTTTTGGAGTCCTTCCCTTACTCATTGCTTATATAACATGGGTATACATTAAGGCAACCATCAATAAAAGAGAGGGTTCAGGTTTTGCTCTAGCGAGTACGGTCATGGTATTCGTTGTATTCAGTCATAACCTACTGGAGTATTTCACCCTTCTTGACGAGAACCTGCTGCTGAACTTCATTGGGTTCTTTTCATTTTTCTTTTTGCAGTCTTTGATACTTTCTTACCGTTTTACAAATTCTTTGAGCAAAGCACGCATAAAAGCTGAAGAAGCTGCAAAAGCTAAAAGTCAGTTTCTCTCTACGATGAGTCATGAAATTCGGACCCCGTTAAATGCAGTTATTGGGCTTTCCGAGCTGTTGCTGGATACTGATTCCGAAGATGAAAAACAGGACTTTGCTATTCACATCAAGAAGAGCGGGGAAAACCTGCTGGAGATTTTGAATAACATTCTGGATTATTCAAAATTTGAGTCTACCGGTATAGATAAGGAATTGAAGCCTGTCAATGTTAGTAAAGTGGTTCACGAAATCGTGAATATGCTAACTCCTCTTTCAACTAATAAAAGGTTAAGTATTGAAACCAAGGTCAGTCACGACATTCCTGATTTGGTTATGACGGATGAAACTCACCTCAAACAGATCCTAATCAACTTAATTGGAAATGCCGTTAAGTTTACTCATGAAGGAAGTGTTGTCGTATCGGTTGATAAAATTTCAAATACCCATTCAAATAGAAAAGGAAATCTAAAATTCTCTATCAAGGATTCGGGTGATGGGATTTCTAAGAAAGACATGAACCGTTTATTCAAGAGCTTTACCCAGCTAGATTCCAGCAGAACCCGAAAACATGGCGGTACCGGTTTAGGACTCGTTATCAGTAAGAAGTTGGTTGAATCTTTAGGAGGTGAAATTTGGTTTGAAAGCGAGGTTGATAAAGGTTCTCAATTCTATTTCACTATAGAAGCCAAAGAGACAAAAGCTACGGAAACAGCTGTAGAAAGCACCGAAATTCACTCCGATAAATCGGTTCACGAAAATAAGCATGTTAAGGTACTTGTGGTTGAAGACAACATCCTTAATCAAAAAGTTATTGAAAAAATTCTTGAGAAAAGTGACCTCAAAGTCGACATTGCTAATAATGGAAAAGAGGCCCTGGAGATGTTAGAACTCACTGATTACAACCTCATTTTCATGGATATGGAAATGCCCATTATGGATGGCATTGAAGCAACTCGACTGATTCGAAAAAACTTAGCCCAAGAAAAACAGCCCATCATTATCGCTATGACCGCCAATGCTTTCCTGGAAGACAGAGAGCGATGCCTTGAGGCAGGAATGAATGACTTTATCTCAAAACCTGTGTCTGTAGATAAAGTTAAAGCCATGCTGAATCACTGGATTAAATAATTTTACAGAGCTTTACTCAGGATATCATTTTTTTTCAAATAAGTATCTAAATGATGCTTAAGATTGGTTCCATTAATAATGCATTTATCAGCAAAAAAAATATGTTGAACCGTTACCTATCGACATTATTATTTGTAACAATTTTAGGCCTATCCTTCACCTCCTGCGAGGTAAAGCCGGAAGTGTCTGAACATAATGTTGAGCGTATTATAAAAGATTTAAGCGCAAACTCGATGAAAGGGCGTCACGCTTTTGGAGATGAGATCTCTATAGCTGCTGATTATATTTCAAATGAGTTTTCTGACATTGGACTAACTACCGTTTCTGGACAAGATAATTTCCGCCAGAACTTTACTCTTTACTCTATCAAACCCGCCGATGTTTCCGTTTCTGTAAACAACAAAGCTCTGGATGATCAGCATTACTTTGGCTTAGTTTATGAAGAGGAGATAAGTTGGAAAAATGATGCAGAGATTCACAGAATTGATCAGAGCGATGACTATCGAAACCAATTCAGAAAGTACTCTTCTGACGAAAAATCTTCTCTCATTGTTGTTGATGAAGCACATAAAATGCTCTTCCATCGATACCGCTCATATTTCAGCCGCTCTATTAGGACTATGGAGCTCGGCTCAAAGCCAAACGACGTATTTATCCTGTCAAATGAGAACGTAAATTCATTTGATATACAGATTAAAAACAATGTTACACCAATAGACCTCTATAATGTAGCCGGTAAAATTGAAGGCGAAAGAGACGATGAGATTGTTCTCATCTCCGCTCACTACGATCATATTGGCGTTGTTTCACCCGTTGATGAAGACTCTGTTGCCAATGGCGCCAATGATAATGCCTCCGGGGTTTCTGCTGTCATAGAACTTGCCCGCTATTTCAAGGAAATGCCAAAACCCGAGCGCACCATTTACTTTGTCACTTTTACAGCAGAAGAAGTTGGTGGATATGGCTCGAAATATTTTTCGAGTCAGGTAAATCCGGATGAAATCACCGCTATGTTTAATATTGAAATGATTGGAAAACCTGCTGTCGAGGGACCAAACACCGCCTGGATCACCGGCTTCGAGAAATCAACCTTTGGCGAAATTTTGCAAAACAGCGTTTCTGATTCGAGCTTTACTTTTTATCCCGATCCTTACCCGAGTCAGAATCTCTTTTATAGATCAGACAACGCCCCCCTTGCTGAGTTAGGGGTTCCGGCTCATAGTATAAGCACAACTCCAATTGATGTTGATCAGGATTACCATCGTATTACTGATGAGTTTAAAACACTAAATATCCCTCACACTACCAATACAATCACTGCCATTGCAAAAGCTGCATGGGTCATCATCTCAGGTGAAGAGACTCCTACTCGCATTAAAAATGAAGACGAGAATCTCACTTCTAATGATTAATACCATACCACTGTTGGGTAATACAGTGGATAGAACCTTGCCCCCAAACTAAATCAGCACAGTCTATTCCAATTACTTTTCGCGTCGGGAAGTATTTCCTCAACAGCTCAAGCGCCTGTCCATCATACCGCTTGTCATAAGTAGGTACCAACACAACTCCATTAGCTATATAGAAATTAGCATAACTTGCGGGTACATATTCTGAACCGTCTACCGTGGTTCCTTCAATTTTTGTTTGTGGTAACGGTAGCGTCTCAATGTTAAGTGGCTTTCCATTCTTAAGAGTTACCGACCGCAAGATTTCCAGATTCTCCTGAAGTGAATCGAAATTGACATCATTTTCATCATCGCAAACCATGGTCATAACCGTATCCTTATTAAGGAAGCGTGTGATATCATCAATATGTCCATCGGTATCGTCTCCAGCTAATCCCCTCTTCAGCCAAATTATTTGCTCTACCCCGAGATAACGCTGAAGTCTTTTCTCAATCTCTTCTTTTGATAAATTCGGATTCCGGTTTTCATTCAACAGTACCGATTCCGTTGTCAATAAAGCTCCATCTCCATTCACATCAATTGAGCCACCCTCTAAAATCATCTCAGGGACTATACGATCTATGCTGAATTTATTGGCAATGTATTGAGGTAAACTGTTGTCATCTTCCCAAGGTGGATATTTCTCTCCCCAGGCGTTGTATCCCCAATCGGTGATTGCAAATCCTTCTTCAGTTTTAACAAAAATAGGACCGCAATCCCTAGCCCACACATCATTAATTTTTCGTTGATGGATGATAATGCGATCTAAATCAACAGCCTTAAGTGATAACTTTTGCATCACCCTGTTTCGGATCTCAAGGCTTTCAACAAACAAATGAATGGGTTCAAAAAAATGCAGCTCTTCAATAATCCGGCAATAGACTTCTTCCACCCTTTCTAGCCGTTCTCCCGGCCAGGTTTCTCTATTTGAAGGCCAGTGAAGTTGTGTAGCGGCATGGCGTGACCATTCCGGTGGCATTTTAAATTGCTTATGGCTCACTGGTCATCCATTCTTTTGAGGATGGGCTTATATAATTCAATCCGCCGGTCTCTAAAAAACGGCCAGGTTTTGCGCTGTTGCTCAATTTCAGATAAATCGATTTCGGTCACAAGGATCTCTTCCTTACTTCCGGCTTTATTGAGCACTTGCCCAAAAGGTCCGGCTACAAAAGAACCACCCCAAAATTTAGATCCGGATTCTTTTCCAACACGATTTACGGAAGCCACAAAACAGCCATTCGCAATGGCATGGCTACGCTGAATCGTCTCCCATGCATCCTGATATTCCTTTTTCTCCTTTTTCCCTTCTGTAGGAAGCGTTCCAATAGCAGTCGGATAGAATAGGATATCAGCGCCTTTCAAAGCGGTTATTCTTGCTGCCTCGGGATACCACTGATCCCAACAAATAAGTGTACCTATTTTTCCAAATTTGGTATCGAACACCTTAAATCCAGTCTCTTCATCTCCGGGAGTGAAGTAATATTTTTCATAGAATCCCGGATCATCAGGAATATGCGTTTTGCGGTAATTGCCTAAAACCTGTCCGTCTACATCAATTACAACCAATGAATTATGATAGATGCCTTTGGCTCGTTTCTCAAAAAATGGAGCAACAATCACGACCTCCAATTCTTTGGCTAAATCCGATAAACTTATTACCAACTCTCCATCAATGGGTTCTGCCCAGTCAAAATAATCGTCGTTATAATCCACACAAAAATACAGCGTATTAAAGAGTTCTTGCAGACAAATAATTTGAGCGCCTTGTTCTGCAGCCTCTCGTATTAAACCCATTTGAGTGTACAGATTGTCCTTCGGGTTCGATGTACAGGATGTTTGAATCAGACCAATGCTGACTTTTTCTTCTTTCATAGCAGATCACTTAGTTGAGTCCCTAAATTATGGAAACTGAGTGCCAAAAGAATGCATAAAAAATCGGGAAGCCTTAAAACTTCCCGATTAGTTTGTACCCCGAAAAACCGATGAATTGAGCAAGAGTGTCTGCTCACTTATATATGCGTAATAAAACGTTCATATGGTTCATTTATCTCAGTAATTAAAAATAATTTTCAATTATTATGGTTCACAAAATCTCACAAATCATTTATAGACAATACTTTAGTTGAAATAACTTCCAACTTTGTTTATATACTCCATTATTAGAGAACAATAAGTAATAGTGCTCTGTCTTATCGATGAAAAAAACTGAAGTAACGCAGCTGCTTGCGCGGTTAAAATCCGGTGATAATGAAGTTTATGATGAGCTTTATCCCCTCATTTATGAAGAGCTTCGCCAGTTGGCTCATCAACATATGAATAAGCAAAGGCATGATCATACTCTCTCCAAAACAGAGTTGGTTCATGAAGCATATCTTAAGATGACAGATCAATCTGAAATGAATGTCTCTGATAAAAATCATTTCCTCGCCATTTCTTCCAGGTGCATGCGCCAAATTCTTATTGATTATGCACGCAAAAAAAGTGCTGACAAACGGGGTGGGAAAAAGAAAGACCTTACTTACATAGACGAAATTTTCAGTCGCCAAAACAAAAAAGCAGAGGAACTGATCGTTATTGACCGTGCACTTAATGAACTAGAAAAGTTGAATGAGCGACTGGTTAAAATAGTAGAAATGAGGTTCTTCGGTGAGATGACAATCGAAAACACTGCCGAAGCACTGGATATTTCAAAAAGCACAGTTAAAAGAGATTGGGCAAAAGCTCGAGGATGGCTACACAAAGAACTAAAGGGGAAATTTGGCTCTCCAGACTAATCCTTCTGCAATATTAGCTAAATAAAAACTGGTTTTAATCCTTACTAAATAACTGATTCGAAATGGCCGACTACAGCTGGACCGAAGTTGAAAAAATAATTGACGAAGTTTTAGAATTACCGGAAGATGAACGCGAAGAATTCATCGAAAATAAATGTGCGGGTAATAAAAAACTGGCCAAAGAAGTACGGCAATTATTAAACTCAATTACTGATTCAGAAGGCTGGCTCGAAAACCCTCAAGATTATAAAGAAGGGTTATTTGAGGGGGTTTCTGATGATTTATCTTCACTACCAAAGAGCCACAATCTGATTGGCAACAAAATTGGTTCCTATATCATTAAAGAGAAAATTGGTGAAGGTGGAATGGGCTCTGTGTTTCGGGCAGAAAGAGCCGATGAAGACTTTACCCATGTCGTTGCTCTTAAGATCATCCAAAAGCACCGAGCTACCGAAGAAAATATTCAGCGTTTCAGAAAAGAACAGCAAATCCTGGCAAGTCTTAATCACCCGGGAATAGCACAATTCTATGATGGTGGGGTTACAGATGGAGGATTTCCATTTATCATCATGGAGTATGTACATGGAATGCCTATCACTGAGTATTGCAAGAAAATGAACTGCTCAACCACTCAAAAAATTGAGCTTTTCTCGAAAGTATTGGAAGCTGTGCAGTATGCCCATGAGAACCTGACTATCCATAGAGATCTTAAACCAGAAAACATTCTTGTTGACCAAAACGGAAATGTTAAGATCCTGGATTTTGGAATATCAAAACTGTTGGATGAAGAAGACTTTGGGCTTACCCGTACAGATGCTCAGGTTTTAACACTTCGTTATGCTTCTCCTGAGCAGATTAAGGGCGGAAATATCACTACCGCTTCAGATTTCTATTCGCTTGGTATCATACTATACAAATTACTTACGGATAAGGAACCGTTTGATCTAGATGACCTGACCCGCTATCAGGTTGAAAAAGTAATCGTCGAAAATGATCCTGAACTACCAAGTTCTGTTGCAGACACCGGCTTGAGGAAAAAACTCAAAGGTGATCTCGATGCCATAGTGATGAAGTCTATCCGTAAAGAGCCCGAGTCACGTTACAGAGCGGCCAGTGAATTCTTAAGCGACTTGGACCACTATTTTAACGGACTCCCTGTCTCGGCTCGTGATGGCTCATTTCAGTATCGATCAAAAAAGTTTATTCGACGACATCGACAGGGTATTGGCATCGCTGCCGGCATTGTTTTTTTAATAGCCGTCTTAGTGGGATTTTATACCTGGCGAATAACACAAGAAAAAAACCTGGCTCAGCTGGAAGCTCAGAAATCAGAAGAGATTACCTCATTTGTGATTAACCTTCTGGAAGAAAATTATCCTCAGAATTCTCAGGGAGATACCGTCACCGTTCGGCAGATACTTGACAAAAGTACCACAGAGATTCCTATGCTTGATAAATCTTCTGAAATTCAAGCTAAGCTTCTGCAGGTTATTGGGCATGCTTATAATTCTGTTGGGGAGCCTAAAAAAGCACGCCCTTTATTAGCCCGATCGATTTTTATTTTAGATTCTCTAAACGTCTCAAATACTGAGTTAGCTCATACTTATAACGTTGCCGGTATCATATATCGTGATTTGGGTAAACTCGATTCGGCAGAAATTCAGCTGCGAAATGCAGTAAAGATGTTTCAGGAACTTGATAAAAGAAGATTACCTGAATACCCAAAAGCACTAAAGAATTTAGCTTATGTCTTAAGGGTACAATCAGCGTATGAGGAAGCCTCCAAACTGATTGAGGAGGCATTAGAGATTGAATATCAAATTTATGAAGCTCCGGATGTCAACGTTGCAGAAAGCATTTATATTCTTGCATCCATAAACAGATATCTGGGCAAATACGAAGTTGCCCTGGAATACCAGCAAGAATCACTGCAAATGATTAAGGCAATCACAGAAGGCCCACATCCGGGTATTGTAGCCAATCTTTCAAACATTGCTGTCCTTCATCAAATTTTGGGTGATACTTTGGCTTCAAAAACAAATTTCCTGCAGGCAATGGAGATGGCCGAAACGCTTTTTGGTTATGAACATCGGGAAGTTGCCAATCTTTCTTCTAGTATATCAAGTATTTACGTTCGGGAAGGAAAATTCGATTCAGCTAAAATTTATATAGAGCGTTCACTGGATATAACCCGGAAGACTTCAGGCACAGATAATCCGCTTTATGGGCATTTTATCAACGCTTATGGGGAATTCTATTTTGAACAGAATAAATTCTCAAAAGCTGATTCCATGCATTTGGAAGCTTTAAAAGTCTTCAAAAATAATTTAAAACCCAATCACCCTACCATTGCACTAACCATTCGAAATCGAGCTGATATAGCCATGAAAGAAGAAAATTTACCAAAAGCTCGACTTTTACTGGAAGAATCTCTCTCGATGTTAAATTCGAATTACGAGAATACACACCCTGAAGTTCAGAAAGGGACAAAGCTGTTACAAAGCGTTTATCATGATTTAGATGAAATGGGAAAAGCCGATTCACTCGGGCAATATGTCACAGCACCATGACCTAATAAAACTCCTTGTTGCTAAACTTCACAGGCAAATTTGATTTAATATTCGCAGGCAAATAAGAAAAATTAAAAAAACTTCTGAACACACTTCTCTTTTTACTTTATTAATTCAAGCAACAAAGTACCTAATCATTGTTATTTAAGTAAAATTAACACGAGGACATAATTTAAGAAAAGCGCTTCCATGAATATCCTAAAATCCTCTTAAAAGTCCCTAAATATACGCTTCAGGGTTAATATTCAGTACTTATATCCTTACCTTTGAGACTCTCAAAAAATCAAAAAATTATATATGAGTGAAGATACTATGACTCCTCCAAAAAGCACCCACAGCCTCGACTATATCGGACTGGGCGAAAACGAAAATGTCTTTTGGAATCTCTCACCTGCTGAACTGTATGAACAAGCTATTTTAAGAAATGAGGCTGTTCTCACCAAGGATTATGCCCTGCGTGTATTGACCGGAAAATTCACTGGCCGTTCTCCTCAGGATAAGTTCATTGTAGATCAACCTTCTATACACGACGACATTGACTGGGGAGATGTAAATCAACCTATTTCTGAAGAAGTATTTGATAACCTCTACGAGAAAGTTGTCAATTATCTGAATACTAAAGATCTCTTCGTGAAAGACCTCTTTTGCGGAGCTGATGAGAACAATCGCCTTAATGTTCGTGTGGTTAGTGAAGCCGCGTATCATGGTTTGTTTGCTCATAATATGTTTATTCGTCCAACAGCCGAAGAGCTCGAAAACCATGAGCCGGAATTTACGGTTCTTGCGGCTCCTCACTTGAAAGCAGACCCTGAAAAAGACGGTACTCGAACCAGTACTTTTATCCTTTGTAATTTTGATAAGAAAATCATTCTTATCGGTGGCACTCTCTATTCAGGTGAAGTTAAGAAAGGTATCTTCTCTGTTATGAATTACCTCCTTCCAAAAAAAGGAGTCATGGCTATGCACTGCTCTGCCAACCATGATGAGAATGGAAAAACAGCAGTGTTCTTTGGATTATCTGGAACTGGAAAAACTACTCTTTCCGCTGATCCGGATAAAACTTTGATTGGTGATGATGAGCACGGCTGGAGCAATGAAGGCACTTTCAATTTTGAAGGTGGTTGCTATGCTAAGACTATCAATCTTTCTCAAGAAAATGAGCCTCTGATTCACGCTACTACTAAAATGCCCGGAACAATTCTGGAGAATGTAGTGCTTGACGAGAACAGAGAGCCGGACTTTGATGATGTAAGTCTTACGCAAAACACACGCTGCTCATACCCACTTCATTTTATTCCAAATGCCAGTGAAACTGGAAAAGGCGGGCATCCGGAAAATATTATCTTTCTAACCTGTGATGCTTTTGGTGTCCTCCCTCCCATTTCTAAGCTGACCCCTGACCAAGCGATGTACCACTTCATAAGTGGATATACTGCAAAAGTAGCTGGTACAGAACGTGGAGTAACGGAACCGGAAGCAACTTTTTCTGCTTGTTTTGGCGCACCATTTATGCCTTTACATCCTACTGTGTATGCAGAATTG
Source organism: Balneola sp. (assembly GCA_002694685.1). Classification (NCBI taxonomy): domain Bacteria; kingdom Pseudomonadati; phylum Balneolota; class Balneolia; order Balneolales; family Balneolaceae; genus Balneola; species Balneola sp. The sequence continues at coordinate 591,244 of NZMW01000004.1, read as the reverse complement.
TTGGCAGAAAAGATCCGCGAACACGATGCCAATGTATGGTTGGTTAATACAGGCTGGACCGGAGGAGAATATGGTGATGGACACCGCATGAAACTTCCTCACACCCGTAAAATGTTGAGTGAAGCCCTTGCTGGAAACCTCGACAACGTCAGCTATGAAACAGACCCGGTATTTGGATTCGAAATTCCGACTTCCGTTGATGGCGTTCCATCTGACGTTCTTTTCCCAAGAAATACCTGGAGTGACAAAGACTCTTATGATGCTAAAGCCAGGACATTAGCTCAAATGTTTATCACTAATTTTGAGCAGTTTCAGGATGAAGCCAGTGATGAGTTAATGAACGCAGCTCCAAAAGCTAAGTAAGCTTTAGCACATACAATTATAATTTACTTTCCAAACCCACTCTGAATTTCAGAGTGGGTTTTTATTTTGTATCATTTACCATGAAATTTTCGAAAGCCCTAATTTGCCTCACCTTACTGCTAACCGGATGTGATTTCAGTAATCCTGAAAGTCCTGATTTAGACCTTATAATCCCCAACTCTTATACCATTTATAAAACCTCTTCCCCACTCACCATAGATGGGAAAAATGAAGAAAGTGTTTGGGATAAAGCTGAATGGACCGATCCTTTCATAGATATTCTGGGAGAAATAATGCCAAAACCCTACTATGACACTCGTGTAAAAATGCTCTGGGATGAAGAGTACATCTACTTTTACGCGGAGATGGAAGAGGAACATGTTTGGGGAGATATCACACAAAGAGATGCCGTTATTTTTTATAACAATGACTTTGAGATTTTTATTAAGCCCAATCAGTATCAACCTTATTATGGTGAATTTGAAGTAAATGCTCTCGGCACTCTCTGGGAATTATTTTTAGCCCGGCCATATCGCAGAAATGGTCCGGTATTAGACCATTGGGACTTAAATGGCACCAAAGTCGGAGTAGATGTTCAAGGAACTTTAAATGACCCTTCAGACATAGATGAAAGCTGGAGCGTTGAACTAGCCATTCCCATCAAACCATTAGCTAATATAGACCGTGGCAATGACTTCGGGGTTGGAAGCATGTGGAGAATAAATTTCTCCAGAGTTCAGTGGCAGCATCAAATAACCGATGGTGTGTATGAGAAGAAAACCGATGATCAGGGTAACAGATTACCTGAGAACAACTGGGTTTGGACTCAACAATCCGCCATTGACATGCACCGGCCGGAGCATTGGGGATACTTATATTTCGCTGAAAATCAGGACTCAGAAATAGATAAGGATGGCTTAGAAAACGAATATCAGCTTCTATTTCACCTGTATAGAAATCAGCTTAATTGGCAGAGAGATAACGGTACCTTTTCTGCAGATATTAAAAATCTCGGGGGGAGTAATTTCAATATTAACGAAACTAAACTTACCGCTAGCACCACCTTAACAAAGCTGGGTTTTGAACTTACCGTTACAAATTCTGAACAGACTTCTCTTACCATAAATCAAGACGGCTATATCATAAAAACACCATGAACCATAGATTCACCCTCTTATTCGTACTCACTTTTGCTCTTATTTCACAAAGCTGTACTCAAAAAACTGAACAAGTAAATACTTTTATGGTCGCAGCTTGGACCGGTGCAGATATTGCCGAAACTGAAGATGAATGGCGTGACAAGCTTGAAGATTTTTCTGCAAATGGTCTGTCTGACTTATTTCTGTCTGCAAGCCCTGAAGAAACGGAAAGAGTTGTGGAGTACGCTTCAGAATACAAGATCAACATCCATGCATGGGTTTGGACTTTAAACAGACCTGGCGATTCTACCGCGGCACAGAATCCGGATTGGTATGCTGTGAACCGTAATGGAGATAACTCTTATGACTACCGGGCTTATGTTGACTACTATCAGTGGCTATCTCCTTTCTCACCCGGAGCTCGGGAATACATTAAGTCCACGATGCAAGAATATGCCGAGATACCCGGTTTAACTTCTGTCCACTTAGACTATGTTCGTTATGTTGATGTGATACTTGGAGCCGATCTTCAGCCTAAATACGATTTGGTTCAAGACCGCCAGTTTCCAGAATATGACTACGGTTATCACCCTATCGCCAGAGAAGGTTTTGAAGAACTTTTTGGGGTTGATCCCATTGAAATGGAGCATCCGGAATTGAGTATGGAATGGTTACAATACCGGCTTAATGCGGTCACCAGCTTGGTGAATGAGATTTCAGAAATTGTACACGATCAAGATAAATTACTGACTGCTGCTGTCTTTCCTTTTCCTGAAATGAGCCGTCAAATGGTCCGCCAGGATTGGGCTAGCTGGAACTTGGATATCGCACTACCTATGCTCTATCAAAATTTCTATCGACAGAACCTGGAGTGGATTAAGTTTTCTGCAGAACAAGGAGTCCGTGAAGCCCATGGGAGATTCAATATCGTTGCCGGACTCTATATCCCAAGCTTAACCCCTGATGAACTGAGAACAGCTATTCAAAAAGCAAAAGAAGGTGGTTCTAAGGGGATTTCAGTTTTCGATGTGAATGCCCTTAGCGATGAACATTGGGAAGTACTGAAAGAGACTAATAATTAGTCTTCAGCGAGAGCATTCAGTTTTTCAAGGTTATCCTGAACTCTGAGTGCTTCAATAGCCTCGTCTATTCCACCTTTCATGATGTTATCCAGATCATATAGCGTAAGGTTAATACGGTGATCTGTAAATCGGCCCTGCGGGAAATTATAGGTGCGGATTTTTGCTGATCGGTCACCCGTGGAAATCTGACTTTTACGCTCCGCAGCTCTTTCCTTCTGTTTCTGCTCCAACTCAATGTCGTACATCTTGGCGCGAAGCATGGTGAGTGCTTTTTCCTTGTTTTGATGCTGAGAACGCTCTTCCTGACATTCAACCACAATTCCTGTCGGTTCATGGGTCAGGCGAATGGCTGAGTCCGTTTTGTTAACGTGCTGCCCTCCTGCTCCACTGGCACGGAAAGTATCCACCCGAACGTCTCCCATATTTATATCTATATCGACTTCCTCAACTTCCGGTAAAACTGCCACTGTTGCAGCTGAAGTATGAACGCGTCCCTGACTTTCGGTCTCAGGAACTCGTTGTACACGATGAACGCCACTCTCGTACTTCATCTTCCCAAATACTTCATTTCCTTCCAGCTGAAATACAATTTCCTTATAACCGCCTTTTTCGGAATGATTGATGCTCATGATACTCATCTTCCAGCCCTGCTTATCCGCATAGCGACGGTACATCTCAAACAAATCGCCTGCAAAAATAGCCGCTTCATCTCCACCAGTTCCAGCCCTGACTTCCACAATCGCGTTATTAGAGTCTTCCGGATCTTTAGGAATCAGCTTCATCTTAATCTCTTCCTCAAGCTCAGCCAGCTGCTTTTTTATCTCGGTATTTTCATCTCGGGCCATCTCAGTAATTTCAGCATCCTCATTCATTTCAATGAGTTCATTGTTGCCTTTCTGACGATCAGTGAGATCTTTCCATGTATCATAATCCTGAACCAGTTCTTCGAGATCACTGCGTTCTTTAGTAAGTTCAGTATACTTATCAGGGTCATCAAATACGGCAGGGTCACTCATAGCCGCGTTCACTTCTTGAAACCTTGATTTAATTTGCTTTAGCTTTTCTTCTATATCCATTGTAGAGCTGATATTGTTTGAGCCTCAAAATTAAGGATTAAGAATCAGTATTAATACCTATTTCACAAAAAGCTTTTAAACCGGAAGATAGATTCACTCCCTAATCATCCTTACCTTAAAAGAAAAACTCTTTATGTCTCGTACTTCTATTCCTGCGAACCTCAAACTTGGATTTCTTGGTGCCGGTCAGCTTGCCCGAATGAGTGCACTTGAAGCCTTTCGATTTGGTATTCAAGTTTCCGTTTTTTCCGATCGAACTGAGAATGAACCCGTTCAGTTTATGACGCCTTATTCTACTTCAGGATCTTTTGATTCAGTAGATGATATGGTGGAATTTGCGAAAGGCTGTGATGTAATCACTCTGGAAAATGAATTTATAAGTTCTGACATACTAAAGGAAGTTCAGGAAAAAAGCGGGACTCCGATCTTTCCATCTCCTGATAGCTTTGCACTCATCGAGAACAAACTAATTGAGAAGCAAACATTTGAAGCAGCAGGTATTCCTGTCACACCCTATAAACTGGTTAAAAGTGAATCTGATTTGTCAGAATTTGGAGATCAACATGGCTGGCCGTTCATGCTTAAATCTTCCAAAGGCGGTTATGATGGGTATGGAAACGAGACGGTCAGGGATTTAGAATCCGCAAAACAGGCATTCTCGAACCTTGGCGGAGATAAAGGGCAGGATATATTAGCTGAGGCCTTCGTTGATTTCACCAAAGAACTCGCAGTACAAGTAGCACGTAATGAAACGGGCACCGTAGTTTACCCTTGTTGTGAAACCGTACAGAAAAACCATATTTGTGTGGCGGTTTTATCCCCCGCTCCTGTAGAAAAAATCGTGCAGGAAATGGCTCAGGAACTTGCTGTAAAAGCAACTGAGGCTATTGATGGAAAAGGTATTTTCGCCTTTGAGTTTTTCTTAACAAAAGATGGTCACCTTATTCTAAATGAATCTGCGCCCCGCCCTCACAACTCCGGTCACTACACCATTGAGGGAACCGTAGCATCCCAGTTCGAAAATCATGTGAGAGCCGTATTGGGACTTCCACTTGGATCAACCCGACTAAACAAACCTGCTGTTGCCATGATAAACCTGTTGGGCACTCATAAACGTGCTGCTGAGACTGACCATATTTCGGAAGCACTGAATGAAGAAAACGGACACCTTCATGTATATGGAAAAGTAGACAGCAAGGTAGGTCGTAAAATGGCTCATTATACTTTGTTGGGTGAAAATCTGGAAGAGACTTATAAGAGTGCTCTGCATGTGACTCGAAAGATCGAGATTTAACATTGGTTCGCACCGACGCAGAGCGTGCGGAGCGAGGTATCTATATCCCACAAAATTGGGATTCTGATTTCTAAATTCTGAATTCTATATTCCTTTTCAAAGATTAAACTCAAATAATGATTCAACAATGAGTAATCCAATCGTCGGAGTAGTAATGGGCAGCGACAGTGACTGGCCCACCATGAAAGAAGCCACTGAAATTCTGGATCATTTTGGCGTGCCTTACGAGAAACGAGTGGTTTCAGCTCACCGCACCCCCGATGTTATGGCGGATTATGGAAAAGAAGCCCGAAATCGGGGAATCAGGATTATTATTGCCGGAGCCGGAGGAGCTGCCCACCTTCCGGGGATGCTAGCTAGCCATACAACCCTGCCTGTTATCGGCGTACCGGTTAAAACAACGGCTCTTGGCGGCGTTGACAGTCTTTACTCTATCGTCCAAATGCCCAATGGTATTCCTGTAGCTACAGTTGCTATTGGTAAGGCTAAGAATGCCGGTTTACTTGCTCTTCGAATGTTAGGTATGAATGATGATAGTCTCACCCAGAAGCTGGAAACTTATCACAAAGAAATGGCTGAAGAGTCGATGAAAAAGACAGAAAACCTGAAATAGGATTCTAATCTAGCCTGGAAATCTGTCACAGCGGCTAAGGGTTCCTGCTTAAATAAACCGGGAAGGAAAAACTCCTTAATTTCTGATTGATTTAAATATTTGATTTATTTACTCTGGTAAAAAGGGTCAAATATTGAGTTATGAGAGATATAAAGGGGTTTTACGTTCTACTTTTCTGCTTTTCGCTAATGATAGGCGGTTGTTTTCGAAATATGGACTGCTTATTTGAATTACCGGAGAACAATAACCAAATGGCACTGATGGAGATAATCTTTAGTCCTGATTTCTCCCAATCAGAAATTCTTAGAGAATCTATTTTCCCTGGTGAAGGAACACACTTTTCGTACGAGCATGAGCTCTCTCGATTTCATTATTCATTCCATAGGAGAATTGCACTTTTTGATAATGCTGACCATGGATTTGTTAACTATGGGTTTGATAAGCAAGTATTTGATCAAGGGTTCTCGGTAACAATCATTCCTTACCTGCCAGATAACTCAAGCCCAAACCGAAGTGATTATGACTACCTCCTCGAAAATAATGAGACGGTATTTGACCTGTGGTCCAGCATAAAGCCTGAGAATCCTTTTTCAGGAGATAGTGTAAGTACTTTTTCATCATCTTTGATCAGGTATAATCACACGAATTCAGACACATCCGTCATATTTACACATGAACCGGTTTTTATCGATTCGTCTACCTTTTCCAATATCAGAATAGTTGATCTGCGATATACCCTAGGTGGAACCCTTCTGGTTATCCTTAATGAAATAGAGTATCAAATAGAATACATAGAAGACTACAATTACTACCATGGTGTTGAAAGCAACCATAATATGTTCTTAATTGAAATCAATAGCGATAATTCGGTAGATACTCTTTTATCTGTTCCAGAGTCCGATGCTAAATTCCCCCTTACTAACCTTTACGTTACTCAAAACATGATATTGATGAGTGCAAATCAATACACCTATGAGTATAACATGACATCAGGAGAAATGGGATTATTATATGAAGGTACCATTCCTCGTAACGTGGCCGTGGATGAGCAATCACTGACTTTTGACGATGGGAATAAATACTACCGGCTTGAAGATGATCATGTGTTTGATCTCTCTGCATACTTTAGCAGTATTGCTTACTCCATTCCTTACCAAAATCTGGTTGCTGTTCAAACTTTCGCTGATAAAGATAAGATTTTCATTTTTGACGTAGATACCGAAGCTATAGTACATACCATTACTATAGATGATTTACCTGAATTTAATCCTGTTAATGGTGATTCCAGGTATCGTTTAGAGAATCCTATTTTCACTGCACAGGGGGAATTAGTTCTTATGTATTTCCGCGAAACTTACTTAACAGACGAAGATTATGAACGCCGGTGCGAATAACTTGCCCTTTAAAATTAATTACACGCTATCCTTTGTGAAAGGCCTAAAATAACGTACTTTTAGGATGGATTTTTGACGACAGTTAGACTACAAATTTTTCTGATATAGCTCTTATTTCTCTTACAATCCGATAATTTATAACCACAATTTGATACTATGAATATTTATATAGGAAACTTGAGCTACGACGTAACAAGTGACCAACTTAGAGAAGTTTTTGAAGCTTATGGTGAAGTTAGTTCAGCCAAAGTTATTACTGACAGAAACTCAGGTCGTTCTAAAGGCTTTGGTTTTGTTGAAATGGACAATAAAGCTGCAGCAGAAGCTGCTATTGAACAACTTGATGGCGCCGAAATTGACGGCCGTTCTGTAAAAGTTAACGAGGCTAAACCTCGAAACTAAGTTTTCCGTTTTTTTGATTTTCAAGCCCTGCATAACAACCGTGTGCAGGGCTTTTCTGTTTTATTAATTTGACCAAAAAAGAGGGTAACTTTTACACTCCCTGTTAGTACATAGAAGAGTATTATTAAATTTAAAAACTATAGGAGCTTTCATTATGATTATGACAACCACAAATAACCTGGAAGGTAAAGAAGTAAAGCGCTATCTCGGTATCGTAACCGGGGAAGCCATTTTAGGGGCGAACATATTTAAAGATTTCTTTGCTGGTATCAGAGATATAGTAGGTGGGAGATCAGGTGCGTACGAGAAAGAGCTTAAAGAAGCTCGCAGAATTGCATTCGAAGAAATGGAAATGAAAGCTAACAGTGTTGGCGCTAATGCTATTCTGGGAATTGATATTGATTACGAAACGATTGGGGCAAATGGCAGCATGCTTATGGTTACCGTGACCGGCACAGCCGTTTCTGCTGAATAAATAAATTTAAAGATTGAAAGGGCATGATTAAGCATGCCCTTTCATTCAACTACCCAAACATATCTTTCATCTTAGAAAAGAAGTTCTTCTCACTTCCATCCAAGTTTTTTGGGTCGAAATTATCTTCATCTTTAAAAGACTTCATCGCTTCCTTCTGCTTGTCAGAAAGGTTTTCGGGCATATAAACATTTAGGCGTACATACTGATCGCCGTCTCCGGAATTATTGAGTCCTTTGATTCCGCGCCCTCTCATTCGCAACATTTTACCAGGTTGTGTACCTGCATCAATTTTTAGTTTGGCTTTTCCTTTCAGAGTTGGAACCTGAACTTCAGTTCCAAGAACTGCATCTGGGATGCTCAAGGTGAGGTTGTAATAAATATTATTACCATCACGGTCAAAGTGCTCGTGCTCTTTCTCTTCAATAAGGACAATCAGCGATCCTGCAGAGCCACCACGTCTTCCGGCATTACCTTGCCCTCTTAGGGTTATATAATTCCCGTTAGAGACGCCTGAAGGGATATTCACCTTAATGGTTTCCTCTCCTTTCACACGTCCTTCGCCACTACATTTCTTACACTTATTCTTGATGATGCGACCTTCACCCGCACACGTTGGGCAAGCCTGTACATTCACCATTTGGCCAAGCATGGTTCGGGTCACTTGCCGAACTTCACCCATTCCGTTACATGTAGAACAAGTTTCGAAATCTGAATCGGTTTCAGCGCCGGTTCCGCTACATTCGTCGCATTTAATCTGTTTTTTGATCTTGAGCTTTTTCTCTGCTCCAAATGCAATTTCTTCCAGAGTTAACGGCATTCGGATCTTCATATCTGAACCAGGCTGTCCTGGCTCGCGGCGACTACGTGAACGGCCTCGGCCACCCCCGCCTCCAAAAGCTTCTTCACCAAAGAATCCACTTCCGAAAATATCACCAAATCGACTGAAGATATCTTCAAAGCCCATATTGTCGAAGTCGGCTCCGCCACCGAAACCTCCCTGACCATTAACACCTTGATGACCAAACTGGTCATAACGAGCTTTTTTATCGGGATCTTTCAGCACTTCATATGCTTCTGATGCTTCTTTAAATTTCTTTTCGGCATCATCATCCCCCTTATTTCTATCGGGGTGAAATTTCATGGCCTTTTTGCGGTAAGCTTTTTTAATCTCAGCTTCCGAAGCACCTTTATCTACACCTAATATCTCGTAATAATCTCTTTTAGTGGACATGTTTTACTCGCTTACAATTACTTTAGCGTGTCTTACTGTTCTATTTCCAATCTTGTAGCCATTCTCTATTACCTGGAGCACTACATCACTTCCTGTCTTTTCATCCGGAGCCGGCTGTTTCATCATTGCATCATGAAGATTAACATCAAAGGGAACGCCAGTATCATCAATTCGCTCTACTCCATGTTTCTGAAGTACATTCTGAAATTTGTCGGATACCATCTGAACCCCTTCCAGAAAGCTATTTTCTATCTCCGATTCTTCTGCAGCTTTCAGAGTTCTTAGCAAGTCATCACTAATAGGCATGAAATCTTCTAGTGCTCCGGCCTTAGCTTCCTCAAATAGCTGAACGCGTTCTCGCTGTACGCGCTTTCTCACATTATCTAACTCAGCTGCTTTCCGGAGTAAGCCATCCTTTGTATTAGCCAGCTCTTGCTCCAGCTCTTCAATTCTGCTATCCCGTTCATCCTTTTCTTCTTCTGAAGCTGCTTCTTCAGTATTTGTATCCTGAACTTCTTCAGCAACCTCTTCTTGGGTTGAAATTTCTTCTTCTGAAATCTTTTCTTTGCTCATCTACCTATTCTCAGCGTTAATTCTTAAAAATTTTCTTTGATTTGTTCTGATTAGAGCAAATAGCATGCCATCAATTGATATCAATAACCGGAGTGACAAAGTTACTTCATTCTGTCATCACGCCGGATTAATGACACAAAAAAACCCACATACAACTTAATGTATGTGGGTTTTCTTTGAATCTCTTATCGGGCTATGAGCCGATCTGGCTTACGCAATCACCGGCACAAGTTTGTACACTTGGTAGATTTAGCACGCTTACTTCAGGCAAAGTTGCTCCAAAAGTACTTTCCACGGTTTCAAGTACATCATTTACAAGCAACGCATTTCCTCTTTGATTAGGATGAATCCCATCCGTAGAGAAGACACCATTTGGACTAAAGTCTGGCGCTAGATTTGTTCCGGAAACTCTAATTCCAAGCTGACCATCGCTTAATCCAAATAAATCTGCAAAAGTGCCATTAGCTGCATTTGTACTATGGAAAGCAATCCGGGTTGAATTTGCGTTTGCTCCTTGTACTACCTGTTGCATAGTACCATTGAAAGTCTGGCGAGCAGTCTCAATCTCTACAATCTCATCACTTGTCAGCGTATATTGGTCAGCTAAAGGAACAACGACACCAATTTGTGACTGAGGATTGTTTGGATCAGCTAAGGTACCCAGAATTGAACCTGCTGGAAGCAGAACCAACTCGTCGCCTAACTGAGGAATATCTCCCATCATAGGTCTTGCCTGCTCGTACGGTACTAATGCAGCGCGTTGTGCAGCACTGATAGCACCTGCTCCTTCAAGCTGATCGAACTTAGGACCAAGATCTTCCAGGTTATCATCAACAATAAGAATTGGGTTGGCACCAGCTGAGTATTCTACTTTTCTCATCGCAGCGTCTTGTGCATCGTGGCCAAGGTTTGCTACAATCCCATCAAGGGCAGCATTAAATCCGGCAAAAGCTTGATTAAGTGCTCCTGCTGTAGCCTCATCAAGTGTGACGTTATCATAGGTAACCGCACGGAAATAAGGAATAGCAAGAATTGGCGGAATATCAATTACAACCCCTTTAAGATCAGGTACCGACATCAGTGTGTTGACCACCGCACCAAAACGAGTCTGGTAATCAGCAGTAGATGTGAAAATCGCATCGTTTGTAGCTCCGCTTACTGCAAATCCAAGTACATCATTGTTCCCAATCCAAAGTGAAAAGAATGTTGGCCCCGCGCTAATAGCATCCCCTAGTATGGTTGAACCGTTTGATCCATCCTGACTTGGGTTACTTGCAAAGCGAGCATAAAATGGACTGTAAGCAGGATTCATATCAGAATTTGGCCCACCGGTTGCAGCAGTCAGAAGCTGACCTACCTGTATTCCCGGAACCCCAAAGTTGTTTAGCTCATTTGTTGCCCCGGTATAAGGAGTAATGGCGTCACCACCCACTACAGGTGATGGCCCCGGAATACTGGTATCAAGCTTAAATCTTCCTAAGATACCAACTTGTGAATTCGGGTTTGCCACAGCTGTATTAAACCCATTAACAGAATTTATGTCAGGCTGATTGAAGTTCTCAGTTCCGCCTACAACTTCGAATTGTGCATTCATCATTGCTGCAACTGAGTTTCCCTGACCTGCGTTGTACAAAGCAGCATCCATATAACCAGCAGTAAGCGAATTACCGATGGCTACATAATTACTGAAATTAGCATCACCTGCGGTATAATTTACATTAGGTTCACCGGGTAATGGATTATCATTTATTCTGTCATCTATAAGGTCTTGTTCCTGACCTTCGCAGCCTGTAAAAACGAGAGCTGCTACTAAAAGTAATTTTGAAAGTTGTTTAAAGCGTTTCATAATAAAATCTCTTTTTAATTAGTTCAGGAATTGATCGAATGTGACGGAGAAGTAATAGATAGCTCCCATCTTCGGGTTACCAAAAGAGGTCGTATATCTTTCATTTAGAAGATTACTTCCACCCAGCTTCAGAATCGTGTTGTAGTCATTCAACTTGTAGCTTATCTGACCATCTAGCGTGCCGTAAGCAGGAACTACAGCAGCTCCAAATGATGATTCCCAGAAGAAAGCATCTTGCCAGCGGTAGGTTAAGCCGAAACCAAGATTGTCAACAACTTCACGGTTTTCAAACCGAACATTATATCTCCATTCCGGAGTGTTGTAGCTGGCTCGGAAACCCTGATCGATTAGATCATCCTGATCCAACAACTTGTTGTATGAAACATTACCGCCTACAACAAAGCCTTTAGGCAACGATAAGTCTAAATTCACGCCCCATCCATGAGAGTTCACGGTACCATCAGCGTTCACATCAAATCCATACTCCTGAGTGACAACACCGCCATTAATAATGGCATCTTTACCAGCATCACTGTCTGAATCGAAAGCACCCGGATCTTCTGCTAAACCATTCGGGACACCTTGAACGAACTGGATTTCAGCAATAAAATCTGTGTATGAGCTGTAGTAGTAGTAGGCATCTACCATGAGCCTATCGAACAGCATCGACTTATAACCTAATTCATAAGTTTGAACTTTTTCCGTCTCAAACTCTTCGAATTCAACAGCCTCTAATGCTGCCCTTGCGTCTGCAGCGCTACCTCCACTATTGGCAATTTGCTGAGCGTCATCTACACTTTGAGCGGTATAGACAGTATTGGTTTCAAAGCGGTAACGGTCTACAAGAGTTTGATTACTACCAATCAGAAGTCGGCTTACTACATCAAGGTTAATAAACTGATCTTGTGTAGTTGGGATTCGGAAACCGGTCTGATAAGAAGCACGAATATTGTGCTGATCAGCTATAGTAAATAATGCAGAAACACGAGGAGAAAATTGTCCGTCGAAGTATTCGTTCTTATCGTAGCGAACAGAACCTTGTAAATTTAACTGATCATCTAAAAAGCTCTTGGAGGCTTGTACATAAGCACCCCACTCATTGATATCGAATTCCTCTTCGTTGTTTACATCTTCATAGGCAAAAAGAGTTCCTTCTGAGTTCAAATCATATATACGGTAATTACCACCGGCTACAAGTTCAACTGTTTCAGGATCAATGATTTCTGAAAAGTTATACATCCCTTCTACGTGGTAGAGATCTGACTTCTCGACAAACCGTGCACCGCCATCTGCAATAGAAAGGGATCTCAGAGAATCAACGGCTCGATCAAAAGCAGGGGTTCCAGGAAGATATTGCTGTTGACTTGCGGTAGCTGCATTATCAGCGGCAGCATGAGCTTCTTCAATTGTGGCGCCCTGTGTTCTTGCTCCTGCAAAGGTCTGGAAATACGGTGTTATATAGGAAATTTGATTTACCCTCGTTGCCACCGTATTAGCTGCGTAAGAATCGCCCGCATCTTCCTGAGTGGTATATGCTCTTAAGAAGAAATTCTCATTTCTAAGCTCAAGTTTTGCGGTCCAAATATTGAAATCATCAAGAACAAAACGGTCATTTGCAGTATATACTGTACTACCATAACCAATATTGTACTGACCTAAAATCTCGTATTCATCATTTATACGATAATGAAGTGCAGTACCAAGTTTTAAACTTTCTGTGGTGTTATCCACGAATTCACTTTCACGAAATCCCGGTGCAGAAAAATTTCCTCTTGGTCCATCGGGGATAAGACTTCGGATAGCTGCAGTTTGTGCACCCTGTGCTCCGCCACCGGCAATTAAGCCATCAGCTATAGAACCAAGGTTGAGGATATCATCCCCATAAATATTAACTCCGTTAAATACTCGTCGGTCACCTCTTTCGTAATCGCCTCGCTCTACAATTCCGCTTTGGTCACGATAATCCTGCCCTACGAAATCCTGAGCCCTCAAATATGAGCCCGTCACTTTATAAGCGAATTTGTTATTCACGGCGTTGGCATACCGAAAATCGTAGCTTTGATATAACGAAGGGTCTTCAATTTCGCTGTCTATCTGATTAACACCTTGCTTAATGTTGAATGAGACCCCTTGGTACTCAAAAGGACTTTTACTGTTCATAAGTAAAATACCATTCAAGGCATTTGGGCCGTAAAGTGCAGAAGCAGAACCTGGAATCAATTCTGCGCTTTCTAAGTCAATCTCAGAAATACCTACAATGTTACCTACCGAAAAGTTGAGGCCCGGAGCCTGGTTATCAATACCGTCAATTAATTGTACAAAACGTGTGTTACCGTTTGCGCCAAACCCACGGGTGTTGATAGACTTAAATGTCAAACTTTGAGAACTGAAATCAACTCCCTGCAAGTTTGCAATCGCATCATAAAAAGAAGGAGATGCTGCAGTTTGAATATCTAAAACGTCCATTTTCTCAATGGATACGGGTGATTTTAGGATACTTTCTTCCACCCTTGAAGCCGAAACAACTAAATCGCCTCCGGAAATAGTTTCTTCCTCTAATGCAATCTCAAGGTCATCTACCATTGAATTGGTAATTTCTATTCGCTGGCTTCTAAAACCAACAATAGAAACAATGAGTGTTAATGGAGGGTCTTGTTGAACCGTTAAACTGAAAGTACCATCAGGCCTTGTTGCCGTCCCGATTACTTTACCGTCAACCCGGATATTAACCCCGGCTAATGGTTCACCTTCAACATCAGTAACTAAGCCTGATATTACGGTTTCATCCTCTATTATTTTATTTGATGCATATGCAAGCGTACTGCATATACAAAAGGTTAGTATCATGCATAGTGCAAATACTCGCTGAATCATGTTGCTCATTGGTTTGATCCTTTTGATTATTGTTTGGCAGGCCAACTATTTTATTCCGTCTGTTAATTTTCTCTCAGACAGGCGAACTGCTTTTATTGCCGATAATTTTAGGTAACCAAATAAAAGTCTGTTTTGGGCATAAATGCAAGCGCTTCCATTACTTTTTATTTGTGCATGAATCCTTTGCAAATCTTATCCTTAGCAATACTCAACAACGCTCTTTAGCTTTATAGTCATGAACACTTTCTTAAAACCATTTTTACTGTTACCACTTTTTTTGACGCTTTTCCTTGTTTCTGCGAATTGTCAGCCTGACGAAGAGTACCAAAAGCTTGAAAAAGAATCTGTTCGGTATTTAGCCCTGGGAGACTCATACACTATTGGAACAGCCATTAATCCCCAAAATAGTTACCCTTACCAGTTGGCTGATACGCTTAGAATGATGGGTATTTCAGTTGACACCACACAAATAATTGCTACCAACGGCTGGACAACCACCGATTTAAAAGGTGGAATTCAGGAAACAGCTCCAAGCTCCGACTTTGACTTGGTATCTCTTTTAATTGGAGTGAATAATCAATACCAGGGAAAAGAAATTGAGCTCTATAAAACCGAATTCAGAGAGTTATTAGAGCAAGCTATTGGTTTTGCCGGAGGAAATGCGGGGAACGTATTTGTCATATCCATCCCAAATTATGGAGTTACTCCTTTTGCAGAATCCCGAAACCCGAAGAAAATTGGGGCCGAATTAATCGAATATGACCGCATAGCCAGAGATATCAGCAGTGAATATGATATTCCTTTCATCAATATTACACCGATTTCAGAATTAGCTAACTATGATTTATCACTATTAGCTTCTGATGAACTTCACCCTTCGGCTAAAATGTATAGCATGTGGATTGGAGAAATGCTGCCAACAGTCACAAAAATCATAGAACAATGAAGTATGAATTTAACCTTACCCATCTTGTTGCTTCTAAAGATCCATTAACGGATCGTGTAACTTTTACTGAATCTATTGAATTCAAACTTTGGACCACCGTTGCGATACTTAGCTATTTAAGCTTTCACTTGTTTACTCTGCTGGATATTGAATTGGCTGACTGGCAGGTAATGCTGTTAGCTGCTACCATGGTTATTGGCTATGGCTTTGCATTTATGGGAGTGTTGTTCAGAAAAAGCGCCGGTAAAGCAGAGCTAACAGAAAATGAAATACAGCTGTTCCCAACTAAAAAAGAGGAACAGTTTCCCGATTCTCCCATAGAAGTAAACACTGATTCTGAAATCAAAGTATACGTTATTCAGAAGCTAAACTGGTTTAGCCCAAAACTAATACTCCAGGTATCTATTTCTAACGGAGAAGAGCCGGAAACTTTCACCATTAAATTGGGAAGTAAAAAAAGTAAAGAACAATATTTAGAGGTTCTGGAAAGTTGGTACAGGCGTGGATATTCATTAGAAGAATACGACGTTTCGGGAAGCCGGATTTTTAAATTAGACAGAGGAAAAAATTATGCAGACGTTCAAGAAATCAAGAAAGAGTATGGTATCAACTGGTAGAAAACTTGGGAAAATCACACTCACTGTAAGCCTTCTCTTTTTTGGTGTGAGTTGTAAATCCATGGCTCAGCAGCAGCCTATTTCTGAACGTACAATCACCATAAACATGAGTGCATCTGAACTCCTTCCGGCTAACCTCATTATCTTTAATGTGAACATCAACGCTGAAGCTGATACCCCAAAGGAAGCTTTTGAAGCTCATAAAGAACGAGAATCTTTACTTGCTGATCTTTTAAAAGAATTCGACATCAAAGAAGAGGATATTGATTTTGAACCCATCAGAATGAATAAAAGGTATCGGAATGAAAGCCAGACAACGGTTACAAATCAATCCGTAAGTCTGTCTTTTAATAATTTTGGAACGTATGAGAAAATCCAAATTACACTCATCGAAAATGGGTTCGACTCATTTAATGGTCAGTTTTCTTCTACTGAAATTTCAGAAGGAAAAGAAAAAGCTTTAATCAGCGCTATAGAAGCGGCGAAAGAGCGAGCCGAACTCATTGCAAACACTTCGGGAGTTGCATTGGGACCAGTGCAAACTATTAATTATTCCGATCATCAGATTGGGATACCCCGTAAATCAAGTATGATGGCTATGGATGCAGTGAGAAGTGAGTCCTCAATGATGGACTTTGCTCAAACAGTTTCCGTTACCGCCAACATCAACATTTCTTTTTCCATCAAATAGTTTTGTGATTGGCTAATCATCGACCTTCATCTGACGACTTAAGTTCGTCCGATGAATAAATAAAGGCTAGGGATAGAATTGCGTCTGTTTTTGGAGTGAACAATTCGTCAGACCACTGATACATTGTATCTCTGTTCAGGTTTTTGCCAAAGTGGTCGGACGAGCACGGAGTAGCATCCGGTAAAATTCTAAATTACCATCGAAATGGAACCCGGATGACACTGGTCTTTTTCTATTGAGTAGGTTCGTTATTGGTTAATCGTTATTCGTGGTTTACGCTTCACGAATAACGATTAACGAAATCACGGCTCAACGGCATTTACTGCTTTAAAAAATTCGGCGGTTTTAGCCAGTCCCTCTTCACCGTTCAATGCAACATACCAATATTGCTCAATAACACCTTTGTCACTCTGCATAAGCAGCTGCATGGTTCCTTGCGATTTATGTTCAGCAATCACCCAGTTTCCGATAATGTTGTAATTCATTCGGTCATTCGCCCCAAAAGTCTGATTTCGGTTAAACTCGAAAATCTGATCAGTCATCACTCTTGTTTCGGGATGGTTCTCAAGCTGGCTGAAATCAACACCCGGATCTTCTTCACCCCTTCGGATAAATCCCTGGAGGGCAATAGGGCGATTTTCTTTAGGTAAGGTCTGCAGAGCCTGCAGGGCTATCACTGCTGAAGCCTTATGGTGACCATGAGTAGTCTCATAGGGCAGCATCAGGAAAAGAAAATCATACTCTCCCTCTTGCATGATGTTTGCAAGTTTGGTTCGTGCCCAATCCGTGTTCCATTTTACTAAAGGAATACTCACATCCTCGGTATACTCAAAATCGGGCTGATCTAAAAAGAAGTAGTTGCGGATTCCTACAATATCTCCCCCGGCCATCAATTCCTTTTTACGGATACCCGGCAGCCACTTTCTTCCCACCTCTTCTGTATCCAACTCTTTTCCATCCAGCTTCCCTTCATAAATATAGCTTCCCAGGGTTGAATAGGTGTAGCCTCCCTCTCCATTGGTAAGCAAAGCTAAATCCACAACTCCGTTTAACAATTGGGTTGTTTTAAAAATTGTAGCTGAATAGAGAGCATCATCATCAGGGTGAGCTGTGACTAAAAGTACTTTTGGCTTGTAATCAAGTAATGCATCCTGTGCATTTAGAGTACATACCAATGTGATGGATATGAAAAATGTGGTAAGTAGCTTTTTCATCTTTATTAATGGATTAAGTATTGAATTATAGCACTTCAAAATAAGGTCTTTCAATCAGTATTTGGGAGATAATCTTCTGGGAGCATATCACATACTTTTTTCAGTGACCAATACACCGCAATTTACTTCTACTCATCTTGAATGCACTCAATAATTTATAATCTATCTTTAGATATATTCCTTCAATACATCCCACACGGTTTCCGCGATCACCTTATGTCCTTTGGGCGTTGGATGAATTCCGTCCCCTTGAATCAATTCTTCACTCCCTCCGAGTTTATCCATAATGAGTGGAATTAAAGGAAGGTCATTTTCTTCGGCCAACTCAGGGTAAATAGTTTGAAATTCTGAAGTATACTCCTGCCCTAAATTTGGCGGGACTTGCATACCGGCCAGTATTATTTGTCCATTAGGATTTTTAGCCTGAAATTTTTCAATAATTTTCTGAAGGTTTTCTTTGGTCGAACTTAAGTCAATACCTCTTAATCCGTCATTGCCTCCCAACTCCAAAACCATGAGATCAATATCACGGCGAAGAATCCAGTCAATACGCCGTAAACCACCGGCTGAAGTCTCACCGCTTAGCCCGCCATTAATAACTTCATAGTTCATTCCTAATGAATCAATCCTATCCTGCACAAGAGCAGGAAAAGCTTGCTCCTGCTGAACTCCGAGTCCAGCGGTGATGCTATCACCAAAAAATAAGATGGTTTGGGCTTCCGTCTCCTGAGCTTGTACTGAAACAGCCATCAATAAAATAAGTGCGATTGTTAATTCTCTAATCATAAATAACATTGTGAATTTTGTGCCGTAATAATTGTCAAACTTTAAAGGAATGTTATTTGATAATTCCTTTGTTTGTTTCGGTATAACTCCAAAAAGAAGAAACGTGTCAAATATACTCGAAGTTCATCAGTTATTCCGCAAATTTAAAAGCGGAACAAAAACATTAACCGTCGTTGACGATATTAATTTTTCAATTCAGGAAGGTATTTCCTGCGCAATTGTTGGTCCGTCCGGTTCCGGCAAAACAACCTTATTAGGTTTATGCGCCGGACTTGATCGCCCTTCTTCCGGAAGTGTATCCCTCAACGGAATTCCACTTAATCCCTTAAACGAAGACGAACGGGCTCAGGTTAGAAACAAACATGTTGGTTTCGTGTTCCAGACATTTCAACTTGTGCCTACCTTAACCGCTGTAGAGAACGTAATGGTTCCACTTGAATTGCGTGGCGAGGGAACAAAGGAAGTCCGGGAAAGAGCTATTGAATTACTCACCAGCGTTGGCCTTGGCGACCGTACCCATCACTACCCTACCCAACTTTCCGGAGGTGAGCAACAGCGAGTAGCTATAGCCCGCGCATTTATCAATCAGCCAAAGATTCTTTTTGCTGATGAACCGACCGGAAACCTGGATACAGAAACCGGGCAGTACATCGAAAAGCTTATTTTTGATCTAAACGAACAGCAGGGAACAACCTTGGTGTTGGTAACTCATGATCTTGAGCTCGCTAAGAAATGTAATCGCATTATCAAGCTCAAAAATGGTCAGGTTCACGAAGACAGTTTTGTTGAACAGGAACCTGAAACTATTGCTAAATAGACCATGACAAATAATCAAAATTCTATCTGGTGGACATTTAAAATGGCATGGCGTGATTCCCGTTCGAATCGCTCCAAGTTGTTTCTTTTCATGGCAGCAATTATTGTAGGTGTGGCTGCCCAAACGGCTATTACTTCCTTCCGGGACAACCTCAATACCAGCATTGAAAATCAATCCAAAGAATTACTTGGGGCTGATTTAGAAGTTGAACGTAACGCTCCCTTTCAGCCTGAATTACAAGAGGTTTTAGACTCACTTGGCGGTGAAGTCACTACCGGGTTGGAATTCAATTCGATGGCTTTCTTCCCGGGAACCGGAACTACACGTTTGTCACAAATCACAGCTTTTGAAGGAGATTTTCCCTACTACGGTGAATTGGTCACCGAACCGGCAGAGGCCGCAGATTTGTACCAACAAAATCAGTCTGCCCTTGTTGACGAACCCATTATGCGTCTCTTTGGTGTGGAACCCGGCGACTCCGTGAAAATCGGTCAGGTTACCTATAAAATTGAAGGCGCTATTATTGAAATTCCGGGTCAGCCCGTTGCAGCTACCTTCTTTGGGCCTCGAATATTCATCCCAAAAAATAATGTTGAAGAAACAGGATTGCTACAGCGCGGAAGCCGTTTAGAATATGTTTCCTATCACAAATTCCCGGAAGGAACCGACATGCAATATGTCGATGACCGTCTTGATCAGCTTCGTGATGAGCAGAATCTTCGTTTTGGTTATGATACCGTTGCCGAGCGTGAAGAAGAAGTTGGTGAAGCCATCCTATATTTATCAAACTTTCTAAACCTTATCGGCTTTATTGCTTTATTGTTGGGTGGAATTGGAGTAGCCAGCTCAATCTTTGTATATATCCGTCAAAAAATAAATACCGTTGCTGTACTGCGTTGTGTAGGTGTGTCTTCGAATCAGGCCTTATCCATTTATTTGATTCAGGCGGCTGCAATGGGACTTATTGGCTCCGTACTCGGGGCTATCCTTGGGTCGGGAGTACAACTTTACCTGCCGGTTTTGGTTCAAGACTTTCTCCCTGTTGACATAGAACTCTATATTTCGTGGACTTCAATTTTTACCGGAGTGGCAACAGGCGTTATCATATCTGTATTGTTTGCCTTATTCCCGCTCTTGGCTGTTAAAAAGATTTCACCACTGTTTTCCATCCGTTCTGTCGAAGTGAATTTGTCCAGTCTCCTACAAAACTCTACTAAGATTATTTTGGGGACAGCGCTCGCACTATTTGTGACAGGCTATGCCTGGCTAATGCTTGGTGAATTCCTGCCCGCCCTTTTCTTCACATTAGGTCTAGTGGCATGCCTGTTATTACTGACCGGTTTTGCTAAGCTTATTATGAAAGGAGCTCGGAAATTCCTTCGTGCTGGATTCAAGTATGAGCTTCGTCAGGGCCTCGCAAATTTATATCGGCCCAACAATCAAACAACTACCCTTCTCCTTACTTTTGGATTAGGTGTTACCATGATTAGCTCGCTGTATCTAACTCAAGATATGCTGCTTGATCAGATTGATTTTGGAGGTCAGCAGGATCTGCCAAATCTCGCCTTGTATGACATTCAGTACGACCAAAATGATGGTGTAAATGAGATCATCAAATCCAATGGACATCAAGTCCTGCAAAATGTCCCTATTGTAACCATGCGTATTCAGGGAGTGAATGGGATGACTGCAGAAGCTTACGATCAGGACACCACTCGAAGAGTTAGCGGCTGGGCCCTTAATAGGGAATACCGGGCTACCTATCGTGATACCTTGCTGGCTTCTGAAGAATTAGTAAAAGGCGAATGGATTGGAAGTGCAGATGGTATGGATGAGCCCTTCCCTATTTCCATTGAAGAAGATCAAAGAGATAACCTGGCCATAGATATTGGCGACACCCTTACCTGGAATGTTCAGGGAATCCCAATACAAACGTATGTCGCAAGCACAAGAACCGTTAAATGGGATCAGCCCCAGCCGAATTTCTTTGTGGTTTTTCCGGCCGGAGTTTTAGAATCTGCTCCCCAGTTTTTTGCCACTACCATCAATACAACCAGTCGCGAAGCTTCACTGACACTTCAGCAAGATATTGTGCAAGGTTATCCTAATGTCTCTGCTATAGACGTTGGTCTTGTTATAGAAACCGTCCGAAATTTCATCGATAAGGTAACCTTTGTGATACAATTCATTGGGTTGTTTAGCATCATTACAGGGCTGATTGTTTTGGCCGGCTCTGCGGCTACCAGTCGATTCCAACGCATTCGAGAAGCCGTTCTCTTACGAACTTTAGGTGCCTCCAAAAAGCAGGTCATAAAAATTCAGGTTATCGAATATGTACTTCTTGGAGTGATGGCATCAATTACCGGACTCTTTCTCTCTCTTGGAGCAAGCACACTAATCGGTTACTTCTATTTTGATATAGAGTTCGTTCCGAATTTTGCCATCATTGGTATTGAGATACTCATACTTACCGCCTTAGTCTTGGTGATTGGCCTATTCAACACCAGAGGCATTCATAATAAACCCCCATTAGAAGTATTGAGAGCAGAAGCTGCTTAAAACATTATTATAATCTTGGAACATCCCTAGTTAAAGCCCTTTTAAGTGATAGAACGATAATTGAATCATCTATCATGAAGATATTACGCTTTAAAAGCATCGCAGTACTTGTCCTTTTGCTACTCCCATTCACTGCTTGTAAGAACTGGAGCAAAACAGCAAAAGGTACTACGATTGGTGCCAGCGCTGGAGCATTGGCGGGTGCTGTAATCGGTAAAGCAGCAGGTAATACCGTAGCCGGAACTATTATTGGAGCAGCCGTAGGTGGAGCTACGGGAGCTGCCATAGGTAACTACATGGACAAACAGGCTCAAGAGCTCGAAGAAGAACTCCAAAATGCTGAAGTCGAACGGGTTGGTGAAGGCATTAAAATCACTTTCGATTCCGGAATCCTTTTTGATACTGACTCCTATACACTGAAAGACCCCTCGAAACGGGATTTAGAAGACCTTGCCAGAGTCCTAAAGAAGTATGAAGACACTAACATCATGTACGGTGGCCATACCGATAGCAGGGGATCAGAAAGCTATAATCAAGATCTTTCAGAGCAGCGTGCTCGTTCGGTAGCCGAGTTTATGGCTTTTATTGAAGTTGACCCTGAAAGAATGACTATTGTAGGTTACGGAGAGGAGAAACCAGTTGCTACCAATGAAACTGTTGAAGGAAGACAGAAAAATCGCCGTGTCGAAATTGCCATCTGGGCAAATAATGAACTTAAACAAGCGGCAAAAGAAGGTGAAATTGGTGAATAGAATCTGATTCTTTTTAAACCTCAGTGAGTCCTGTAACTATTCGTAGGTACAGGACTTTTTTATTTTATTTCTCAAAAACTATCACGATCCTGCAAAGCAATAAATGAATCAGACTTTAGCAGATGAAGAATATTAAACGCGTGATCCCAAGGCCTTCTTTCCTCTCAAATAGGAGAAGCTCGAAAAAACCTGGGCAAGCACCAGGAACACTTCACTTTACAGGTGAAAAAAAGTTAGAAAGCGTTGTAATGAATCTTTATGATTATGATTCAGAACAACTGGCTGAGCATGATCTTTCGGAAATTGATGATAGCAAACCGTATCTCGATTCCCCTTCAAAAACATGGATCAACATTTGTGGGCTTCATGATATTGAGAAGCTAAAAGAAATTTGGGGTTACTTTGAACTCCACCCTCTGATTCAGGAAGATATTCTAAATACCCACCAGCGACCAAAGGTAGAAGAATACACTGATCATATGTTTTTTGTGCTGCGTATGATGACGATTGATGAAGGAACGGGAGAGCTAAAAGTTGAGCAGGTTAGCATCGTCTTATCAAATAATTCAGTTTTATCCTTTCAGGAAGATGAATATCCTATTTATGAGCCTGTTCTTCATCGGCTCAGAAGTGGTGCTCCACGCCTACGGAAGAATGGACCTGATTACCTTGCCTATGCTCTCATAGATACCATTGTTGA
This sequence comes from Balneola sp., assembly GCA_002694685.1. Taxonomy (NCBI): domain Bacteria; kingdom Pseudomonadati; phylum Balneolota; class Balneolia; order Balneolales; family Balneolaceae; genus Balneola; species Balneola sp. The sequence goes on along the minus strand of NZMW01000004.1, from coordinate 567,800 downwards.
CCATTATCTGAAAGTGATGGAAAAGCTGGGAGACGAGATTGAGGAACTCGAAAACGAGATTCTTGAAAAACATCATGACTCAATACCAGAAAAAATTCACGCCCTGCGCCGAAAGTTAATTTACTTTAGAAGAACGGTCTGGCCACTACGAGATAGCCTGAATTCGCTCTTGCGGGAAGAGTCACATCTGATTCATGAAGAAAATAAAATCTTCTACCGTGATGTATATGACCATTTGGTTCAAATTATAGACGGAATTGAAAACTACCGGGACATGGCTATGGGAATGATGGATATGTACATGTCTCAGGTTAGCAACAAGATGAACGAGGTGATGAAAGTTTTGACTATCATCGCGACCATATTTATTCCACTTACTTTTATTGCCGGAATTTATGGAATGAACTTTGAGTACATGCCCGAACTTAGCTGGCAATGGGCATACCCAACCGTTTGGGGAATTATGATTGGGGCGACCATTGGTATGATTTTTTATTTCAGGAAAAAGGACTGGCTATAATATGATTCCCAAAAAAAGAGCCTCAATCACGAGGCCTCTTTTTAACTAACTACGGATCTTTGGGGGATTAAAAAAGAAACTTAATACCCGCTAATATTTTAAATGTGCTTACTTGTTGATCAACTACTTCTGATCGAACAACATCTTCGGAGTCGTCATAATAGTTATACAGTTCCGAACGGTCTTCCCAAAATGAATATTGCCCGTTTATGTCCAGAACTATATTCTTTGAGATATTTGCACTGAAGCCTCCAGAAATAATATTCCTGTCTGATTCAAAAACTTTACTCTTGGCTGGCAGAAAAGCATAACCTGCTTTCATGTTGAACTGGTTATTAATCTGGTAGCCAAGACTACTCTTTAGGTTTACTACCTGATTATAGTTTTCTCCCATGAAAGCATCCAAATCGCTTTGCTGATCTATTAAATCCACTTCGGCATCAAAACCAAGATTGTTTCCTGTCACTAGATCAAGACTGAGATTGGAGTGATTGATATACTCTCCGGAAATAGACAGACTAAAACCCGCAACATCTTTCAAAGCAAAACCGGCACTAAGTTGCCCTGGCTTTTTAATTCGATATTCATAGTCCTGATCACTGGCAAAATCAGACTCAAAAGGCGTTGAATCGTCATCAAGTTCTGTTAGAATTGAGGAATAATAGCTTTCCCGAATCACCAAGGTGGATGGTATTAAGTAGCTAACCCCAACATTAAACTTTGGTGAAACTTCATAAATAATACCGCCACGCAAGGAAAATCCAAGGATACTCGCATCAATTTCATCGTGTGTTAAAATACTTGAGATATCAGTGCCCACATCGTTGACATCGGAAGGAATAAAGGTGCCGTTGTAATCATTCTCATCATCCTCTTCCAGAAAATTTCTTCGGTATTTGTAGCTACCTGATGTTAACCCAGCTGAAATCCCAAGAAACAGATTCTCCTGGAATTCAGTCCCAAAGAAAAAGGAATACTCCCCAATATTAGTGGAACTGGTTACTTCTGCATTTTGAGAAATACCTGGGAAATTTTGAAATCCAATTCTAAAAATTGATTCCAGGTAAGTAGAATCCACATCACCCCAGTCAATTGCATAGGCATTAAAGGCTATATCGTAATAGTCACTGGTTGGTTCTTTAAACTGATCAGTGATAGTGCTTTGGTTATTCCGCCCCCCTACTCTATATATTCTTTCTTCATTTTTAAGCTGATTATAGCCTCCGCCTAAAACAAAACTCCCTTGCTCAGTTGGTATTTTATAGACAAACCCAAGGTTGCCCAATTTGGTTGAATTATCATCCGAAACAATCGTATTGCCCAAATAGCTGTTTTCATATTCTACCTGATTATTAAATAGGCTGAAGTTGAAATAGCCGTCTTTTATAAGTGCCACACTTGCCGGATTATCGGCGAAACTGCCATATCCATTCGGGGCTGCTACAGATGGGAAATACCCGGTACCTGCATCCCCATTAAAGTTCTGTGAGCTGAACTGTAATGCCAAATTTGAGTACAACACCTCATTGCTGCCGTCCTGTGCAAAAGCGTCAATTGGTTGAAACAGTATGGGCATCAAGAGAAAAAAAAGAATCCTCTTCATAGTGATATAATAATTTTTTGATTGGGTTTAAGCCTGCAGCTTAATTTCCGCCGCGGCTTCTTTTACTACCTGAACTGCCTGATGATTTACTTGATGATGATCCTCTGCTTCTGCTTACTGATGAAGATCGGCTTGAGGAAGAAGTACTTCGTGTAATGCTTCTTGTAGTTTTGGATGAAGTATTCGTTCTGCCTATAGTAGAAGACCTTTTAGTTGATGCTCCTACTCTATCAAAAAAGCTTTTGCTTGAATTTAAGCTTGCTCTGCGACTAGAACCTTTAACAAAATCACTTAAACTAAAAGTAGAACTGTAACCGCTAAAAGTACTGTTTCCACGTCGAGCCGGGATAGTATATGTTCGGGTTGAAACGTCAGGAATGTTTATATCTCGGACAGAAGTAGTACTAAGTGCCGAGTAATTATTTCCTGATCTGGATCTGGACTTCCCGGTTTTGCCACTTCCGCTGCTTTTGCTGCTTCCATTGCTTCGCCCTACAGAAGATCCACCCCCTCTGCTTCGGCTTTTACCTGAACTTGAGCGACTTTTACCTACAGACGATCCTCTTGATCTAGTTCCAGAACTTTTACCCACGGAACTTCCTCGTCCGGATGAGCGGTCTGTTGTTCGCACACGGGTTCCGGTATTAATCCCCCTCGATCTTGTGACACCTGATCCTCTTGACCGTGAATCTATGCCACTACCAGATCGAGTTCGGTAATCTCCTGCACTGCCATATAAACCGGAACCTCTTGGTCCTTTCCTATATAAATCAGCGCTTCGTCGATATTTCTTAGCTCTGTGATAGTCATTATACACAAATATTGATGTTGAATATGGATGGTGCCATCCCCAATAACCGTAATCATAATACCCGCCCCAACCATAGTATGGGTAGCTGTAGTAACCATGTCCATAGCTTCCAAATCCTATCCAAAAAGAATTATGGTAACCACGATTATATTGGTAGAAAGGTGTGTAGTGAGAACGGTACCAGCTATTATAAGCCCAAGGCTTGTAGCCATAAAAATAGTGATCGTCTATTGCAGCAGAGTATCCTTTACTGTATCCATCTCCAAAACCATCTTCATATCCATACCAGTAGAGTTTATCCGCATAGTTCTTTTTGTACCATGTCTCAGTTTCATAGTCCTTGTAATAGATATCGTCTTCCTCTAAAGCCATTTGCTCATCAAGGTATTCCTCATCGCCTTGATTGTAATAAGCTGAGTTATCTTCACCCTCAGTCTGATCAAAATTATCCCAAGCGTAATATCCTGCATAGCGATCGTTCTCTAAAGGATATCGATCATAGGTTTGGAATTGCGTATAGCATCCGGTGAATAGGAAAGGGATAAAAAGCAGTATTAACGTGGAAACTGAATTTTGATACTTCATAGCAACACCTTTTTGAGGCTTGGATTTTGTCAACACATCCATAATAACTCTATACTCTCTCACATTATATCACATGTTAATGTTAATGAGCTTGACATAAGATAATCAAAAAAGAAGTTTAAGAGCTGCAATTACCCTAACGTTTTTAACTCTTGAATTAAAGGCAGAAGTTTGAGCTTCATTTTCAAAATCTGTGTATTCATAAAGAGTTCTCTTTTTCTGTTTTTGGTAATATTGTCCATTAATATCAAATCTCAAATTACTCAAAATCATGTGAGAGATACCGGCAGAAAGCTGATTGACATTTCCAGGTTCCCGAACATTCCTCTCCGGAAGAAAAGCATACCCTGCCCTCAAGGTTGTTTTATTGGTGATGTGTACCTCTGTGCCAGCATGTATATCAAGTACATCATCATAATTTTCTTTCAAAAGGTTGTTGGTAACTGATTGTTTATCTCTCCAAATGTCAAGGAAAGGGGCTCTGTCATCTCTATCAGCTAATAAGTTGTACTTCATGTTCCGATAATTTGTGTACTCAGCTGAAAGCGATACTGCAAATTGATTTACTTCATAGGCCAATCCGGCTTTTAAAATACCCGGTTTGTTAATACGGTATCTGATATTTCCATCGCTTTGTATTTCAGAGAAAAAAGGTTCTGAATTATCATCAAGAGATGTTTGGATGAAATACCTTTTTCTTTCTGACAAATGAATTGTAAATGGGAATTGATAACTGATTCCTGCATTTAGTCCAGGCCTTATCTTATAAACGAGTCCGGTTCTGAATTTCCATGCTAATATCTTTGTATCGATTCTGTCATTGACCAGAATATTGTCAATGTCACTTCCTTCTATAAAGTCGCCATCATAATCGTTCTGGTTATCTGTTTCCAAAAAATTTTCCCGGTGTTGAGACTCCCCCTGAAGAAAGCTTATTGAGAACCCAACAAACAAATCTTTTCTAAATTCAGTAGCTAAAAAAGCGGTGTATTCTCCTGCATATGTCTGAGATCGTATTTCTGCTTCCTGATTAATTCCAGGAAAAGAGCCCGGTTCAAAGCCAATACGGAAAATAGATTCAAGATAAGTTTGCTCTACATCTCCCCAGTCTATTGCATAGGTATCAAAGGCTAAGTCAAAGTATTTATTGTCTGCATCAAGAAATGAATCGGTGATGGTGCTGTTATTATTTCGCCCCGAAATACGATATGTGTTTGCATTAGAAATTACCCGGTTATATCCGACTCCAATCACTAAGCTCCCTGTGATTGCCGGTACACTATAGGCTACCCCTATGCTTCCAAGTTTATCATTTTGCCAATCAGTCTTATTTTTGGTGCCGAGATAACTGCTATTTGCTGAATCAGTATCCCTGAAAAAGCTAAACATAAATTCACTGTTCTCAATCGTTGCCATGGAAGCAGGATTATCTATATAGCTGCCAAAACCATACGCCTTGGCTACCGATGGCATCATGGAACCAGGGTCAGCATTAACGTTGGGTGAGGTAAGTTGAAGGGAAAAATTGGAAAATCTTTCAGGTTCCAGCTCCTGTTGTGCATAACCTTCAAAAATCGGAACCAGGCACAAAATCAGGATATAGACATTTCTCTTCATAGAAGGTGTGTAGCGATTTTGATGACTTTAGAAAAAAAGCAGGTAAGCTAGTTTCCGCCTCTCGACCTTGAGCTTGAGTTACCATCACCTGATGATCGTGAACGGCCTGTTGAACGAGTTGTGCTTCCAGATGATCTTCCCGTGCTTCTCACCCTTGTGCCGCTTGAATTACTCCTCGTGACAGTTCTTGCTCTACTTACAGAAGAACTAGTAGATCGTGTTCTTGAGCTTTGATCATAGATCAAACCACTGTTTCTGGGACCTAAACGGTATTTTTTAGAGTTTTCAGCGTAGTTTTTAGCTCTTGTATGATCATTATACACCGCTACAGCTGTAGTGTTTATGCCCCAACCACCGGTTGTACCCCAGTAGCTGTCATAGTAATACGGCCCATAAAAATTACTTGAATACGGGTAATAATAATAACTCCAAAATCCTGCAGGATTATAGTACCAATGTCCTGAATGGCTGTTTGCATAAGCTCTCCCGGCATCTAACCTATAACCCCAATATAGAGGGCCGAACGCCATTCCAAAACCTTCCCCCCAAATATAGTGCCGATGATAACGATGGGGATTTGAATACCATCCCGGGAAAGCCGAAACGTATTCAGGGTTACGAGTAGTACTGTTTAATGTCTTAGAATTAGCAGAATAGCTTTCTGTAGAATCTATCCCTTCCCAGTTTACTTTATTTAAAAAGCGTTCTTTATACCACATCTCCTTGTTATAGTCTTTGTAGAAAATGCCCGCCTTTTTTAAAACTACATATTCATTCTCGTACTGCTGCTCATACTTTGCTGATGTCTTTAACTGAGTATAGCATCCAGATATGAATACTGATACTACTGTAATTAATAAGATATCAATGTTGAATGACTTCATGACTATATAAATTACTCGTTCAAGTCTAAAATACTGAATATTTAATTACTTAAACTAACATGATCATGCTAATTAAATCTCTCCACGGAGTGACTTCGCAATTACTTCTGCCTTAGAATTAACATGAAGCTTCTTATAAATGTTTCGAATATGTGCTCTAACCGTATCTATGGAAATATCAAAACGGTCCGCAATTAGTTTATAGCTGAGTCCATCAACCAATCCATTTACAATATCTTGCTCGCGATTGGTTAGCATGCTGTCCTCATTTTTCTTAGGAGCTTCTTCATTGAAATGAGAAATCACCTTGCGGGCAATTTGTGGTGACATTGGTGCTCCGCCTTTCATGAGGTTTTCTATCGACTCCTTAATTTCAGGGAGTGAAGTATGTTTCAATAAATAACCGGAAGCGCCTGCTTTGAGCGAATCAAAAATCTTGTGTGAATCATGATAAACGGTAAGCATAATGATTTCCACTTCAGGATATTTCGACTTTATAATCTCCATTCCCTTAATGCCAGACATTCCAGGGAGTTGAATGTCCATAAGAATCACATCAGGCTTTTGGTGCTCCTCAAGGTGATCCAGCATTTCCTCAACGGAGTCAACCGCAACCGGACAATCCATTTCTTTCTGCATGTCCAGATAACGTTGTATTAAATCCCGTATTTTTTTGTTGTCTTCAACAATTCCTATGACAGCCATAATTACAGTCCTTAGTTAGTTTTTAATTTCCCCTCAACCTTTATTGCAAACCCGTTTTCTGTATCAATAGTAATGTCTGCTCCAATTCTTTTCGCTCGCATATCCATGTTACGTAATCCGTGTCCGGTTTTCTTAGTTCCTCTTCCGGTAGTACCGTTATCAGTAATTAAAAATTCGAAATAACCATTCTGATTTTTCATACTGATTTCTACCCGGTCACCATCAGAGTACTTCGCAATGTTGTTTACCGCTTCTTTAAAGATCAAATATACATTTTCCTTAACTGAAACAGGAAGCTGATTGTCCATGTTTAGATTGTCGAAGTTATACCGGACCTGCATGTCTTTCGACTCCAGCGTGTGGAGGATATAGTCCTGCATTCGATCCGTCAGGTCTCCCAGGGTATCATTTCGGGCATCAATCGACCAGACAATATCATCAAGGCTGGATACAATTTTTCGGCATTGTTTACCAATTTGTTCAAGCGATTTCTTGAACTCAGAATCAGCATCTCCTGCCTGAAGAAAGTCAGATTGCAGGGCAATTTCAGTTAAACTTGCTCCTACATCGTCATGCAAATCACTGGCAATGCGTACACGCATTCTTTCTATATCAATCATTTTACGAGCCCTGTAATAATTATAGAAAAGGAAGATGATACCTACTACGATCGCAAACATCAGAATCCAGAACCACCATTGCATCCAGAATGGAGCTGTAATCGTAAATTTCACTTTTTCAATATCAGGGCTCCAAGCACCATTAATATTTCTGGCATGCACCTGAAACGTATAATCACCCGGCGGTAATGAAGGATATTTAACAGATCGGGAGCTAGTCTGTTGCCAGCCCTGATCAATTCCATTCAACCGATATTCATATAAAATTTGATTCGGTGCCGTAAAGTTGATTCCAGCATACTGAAATTCAATATTGTTCTCTTTGTAAGAAAGTATAAACCGCTCATTAGGTTGTAACTCCCTTCCAGACACATTCACCCCGACTAAATGTACTTTTGGAGGTACCTGATTGCCTTTATATTCGCTGGGAGAAAAGCGGCTTAATCCCTCAACAGTACCAAACCATAAACGACCCTCCTCGTCTTCGTACACTGCACCAAGGTTGAGTTCATCTGAAATTAATCCCTGTTCTTTATTTAATACCTGAAATGCCTGATTTCTATCTTCCAATTCGGCACTGAAATATTCTTCCTTATCAAAACGAACTACTCCATCTGTAGTACCGATCCAGTACAACCCATTCTTATTCTGGTAAATGAAGTAACAAACCCTGTCAGGTAGTCCATCATCTATGGTTATGCTCTGAAACCTTAACCCATCAAACCAAGCTATTCCTCCAAAAGTTGAGGCCCAGACTATGCCGTCATCATCTTCTAGTAAGTTCATTACTGCATTATTGGGAAGGCCTTCCTGAATGGCAAAACTCTGGAATTCACCTTGGCGATATCGGGTAATTCCTCCATAAGTAGCTATCCAGATTGAGCCATCTCTTCCTTCTACCGAGTCCAACACCCGGTTATTAGCTAAGCCATTTTCGGTTGTGATCTGATCGAATTCTGTTCCGTCATACCGAATAATTCCATCATCATAAGTGCTTATCCAAAATGTCCCGTCCGAAGCCTCCATTATACTTCTGACTTTGGTATATGGGAATTCCCTTTCTGAAAAAACTCTAACCTGTTCATTTTGGATATAAGCTAAGCCTTCACCCATTCCGATCCACATGCGCTCTTTAGAATCAGTAAACAGGGTATACATTAGGTTGTCTGGGAGATTGGCATTCATCCCGTGATCATTAAATTCACCGTTTTTTAGTGAGGAAATCCCCCCTCCATATGTTGCAATCCAGAAATCTCCATTCGCATCCTCTGCAAAAGATGTAACCAGATTGTTTGGCAAACCTTGCTCTGTGCTGTAGTTTGCAAAGTAGCTCCCAATGAATAAATTCACCCCACCACCATATGACCCCAGCCAAATATTACCTTCCAAATCTTGGATAGAAGAATAAATAATTTCTGTAGAAAGACCCGAGGCTACTCCATAATTCTGAAATGTTGAACCATCAAAAAAACTCGCACCCTCTTCCGTTCCAATCCAAATATTGTTGTCTTCTGTGATAGTGATTGTTTGAACAAGATTGTTTACCAGACCATCGTCATCATCTAGTAAAGTAAACTCACCATCAGTGTATTTTATGAGTCCCGCTCTGCTTCCAATCCAGACCGTATTTTCAGCATCAACCTGGATATCCCGTATTCTTTGGTTTGGAAGGCCGTTTTCTTCATCATAATTAATGAAATTTCCATCTCTTAGAACCGTAATTCCTTCACGAGTGGCAAACCAAATTTCTCCATTTTGCCTTTCAGCTATAGCACGCACTCGGTTATCAATAAGGCCATTTGATGTGGAATACTGGGTAACCAATTGCCCTTCTGCGTATTGCCAGACACCATTGCCATCTGTACCAAACCACATGTTCCCCAATCGATCTTCATGGATGCTGATCACCGTCATATTTAACAAAGAAGAAAGCGCGGGAATAGTGGCAATACTGTCAGCTTGCCAATAGTTAACTCCTGCTTCTGATCCAATCCAGATCTTGCCTTTGGTATCCTTATGTAAAGAACGAATGCGGCTGCTATTCAAACCTTGCTCTTCAAAGAAGTTTTGAAACCTGATCCCATCAAATCTATTAAGTCCGTAACCGGTAGCTAACCATATGTAACCCTCATCATCCTGAGCTAAATCGTTGACTACCGACTCACTTAATCCTTGTTCAATAGAAAAGGTCCTAAATGGATAGCGCTGTGCATCAACACTTTGAGCCAAACATAGAAAAGTGAGTAATAAGGTAATTGCTGCTTTCATAACTCAAATGTAACGGAAAGATAGGGAGATTAGTAGGATTGAAATTCATTGACATAAAAAAAGCCCCACCTGCTGAAAAGCATGAGGGGCTTTTTTTCTCACGATAATTAGATTAACCAAGATATGCTCTTAAAGCAGCACTTCGGTTATGATGTCTCAGTTTTCTGAGCGCTTTTTCTTTAATCTGTCGAACACGCTCACGGGTTAGATCAAACCGTTCTCCAATTTCTTCGAGCGTAAGTGAGTGCTCACGTCCAATCCCAAAGTACAATCTGATTACCTCAGCTTCACGGGTTGTCAACTTCGAAAGCGCTCTTTCAATTTCTACTTTGAGGGATTCGCCCATCAAGTCGAAATCAGGATTTGGAATCTCTTCGTTTTCAAGAACGTCTAAGAGTCGGTTGTCTTCACCCTGCGCAAATGGCGCATCCATTGAAAGGTGTCGTCCCGAAATCTTTAAGGTATCAGCAACTTCACCAACGGTCATTTCTAAACTTTCAGCAAGCTCATGGGCAGAAGGAACACGCTCATACTCCTGCTCTAGTTTTGAGAGTTCTTTACCAATTTTGTTCAGTGCACCAACACGATTTAACGGAAGGCGAACTATACGAGACTGTTCTGCAAGAGCCTGTAAAATAGACTGACGAATCCACCATACTGCGTATGAGATGAATTTGAAACCACGAGTCTCATCAAAACGTTTTGCAGCTTTGATCAATCCAAGGTTACCCTCGTTAATCAAATCGCCGAGGGAAAGTCCCTGATTTTGATATTGCTTAGCTACCGAAACTACGAAACGTAGGTTAGCTTTGGTTAAATCTTCGAGAGCTCTTTGGCTCCCCTTTTGAATTTCTTTGGCCAGCCGGACTTCATCATCCGGTGTAATAAGTTTCTCTTTTCCAATTTCGTGCAGATAACGATCTAATGACTCTGACTCACGAGTAGAGATTCCAGAACTTTTTGCCACTTTATATACCGTTTAATGAATGTTTGCGTACGCTAGTTGCGCAGATGATATGTGTATAAGCTTTTTAAATCACGCGTGAAAAGCTTAAATATTGCGTCTGCGTCTTAATGAATTTTACAATTGAATAATATACGTAATTCTTCAATCAATTTTAAACACGATAAGTGTATTATGAAGCTTTAATCATCTGCTAAAAAGGATCTTCCCGGAAATGCATCTTCTAATCCAAAGAAATCAGCGACACTGTTGGCTATATTTGAAAACGTTTCCCCTGTCTCTAGATTCACAGACGCAGCCTTCCCTTTCGGAAAAACCAGCAGTGGCACAAATTCTCTGGAGTGATCGGTGCTTTCAGAACAAGGGTCATTACCGTGGTCTCCGGTGATAATCAGCAAATCCTCTTCCCTGATTTTTGAAACGATGGCAGGAATAGCCCTGTCAAATTCTTCCAGACTTCCCGCATAGCCTTCGGGATCTAAGCGATGCCCAAATAATTGATCGGTATCAATCAAGTTCATAAACACAAAGCAGTTATTCATTTGGGCTGACATCAAACTCAGAAGCTGCGAAATTCCCTCTGCATTACTTTTGGTTGGGCGATATTGAGTAAATCCGTTCCCGGCAAACAAATCAGCAACTTTACCAATTGAGTATGTTTTGATGCCTGAATCATACAACTTTTGAACCAGATTATTCTCTGGGGGGATGGATGAATAGTCATGCCGTTTGTCTGAGATGCGTTCAAAATTTCCCGGCTCACCTGTAAATGGACGTGCAATCACACGCCCTACCTCATGCTCACCAATACAAATTTCATTTCGAGCAAATTCACACCACTCGTATAACTTTTCAACCGAAACTACATCGTTATGACAAGCTACTTGAAATACGCTATCGGCAGAAGTATAAACGATTGGGTTACCAGTTTTGAGGTGCTCTTCTCCGTAATCACGAATAACATCGGTTCCCGAGTACGGTTTATTGCAAAGAGCTTTTTCAACACCAATTCCTTCACAAAAATCTTCAATAACAGATTGGGGAAATCCATTGGGATAGGTTGGAAAAGGCTTATCAAGTTGGATACCGGCTATTTCCCAGTGACCGGTGGTTGAATCTTTCCCAGCAGAAACTTCCCTTAGTTTTCCAAATGCTGCTATCGGGTTTTCATTTTCCGATACAGATGGTAAAGGAATGATATTCCCGATTCCCATTTTTTGAAGATTCGGTAGTTGAACCCCGGTTTGCTCAGAAACATGTCCTAACGTATTCATGGATTGGTCGCCGTACTCAACAGCGTCTTCTTGAGCGCCTACTCCTAATCCATCTACAACTATTATGTACGCGTTACCCATTAACCTTCCACCAACTCTGCCTCATTATCATTCATCACTTTAGACAATGCTTTTTTAGCCTTTTCAATCACCTGATAAGCATTCCCGTTTTCATCATTAAGCTGAGTATACCCGGCTTTAAATTGAGCCCGCAGGGTTCCGCCTATAGAAAGATTCATCCCAGCTTCTAGCTTTGACTTCATTTTCTCCATCCAGAAAACCACGGCTTCTTCATCATCACTTTGAATAAGAACCGCATATACATAATCGGAATTGTAACCTACGTAACCGGGAACACCATATCGGGTGGGATTCAAGACTGTGACAAAATCGGTTTGAATTTTCTGAAGGTCTTCCAAACGATATTTTGTTCTCAGGCCGGATACATCATCAGGGGCTATTAATACTAACCAGGTCTTTTCCTGATTCCCACTTTTGGCTTTAAACAGTTCATTATTAAGAGCCACTTCCCAGAGCTCAGGCATAAATGCCCCAAAGTTCTGAGTCAATAATTCCTCTATCATTCCGGATTTTTTTACGGATGATTGAATACTTAGCGCTGCGATCCGAACTAAATTTGAAAGTTTATGCTTGGTCGATTCTTTGAAAGTAAGCGGATCATTATCATAACAAACTACCACACCCTGCCGGCGATCATGAATCATAACCGGGATAGCATAGGTAGCACCTTCCGTTCTTTTTTCATGAGAGGTGATGCGCCGCGGGTTATTATTGAAGTGCATCGTAAAAACGGGCTCACCTTTTTCCAGAGCCTCATATGCAACGCTCTTTTCTTCCAGCTGAAGACCCAGTTTAGGGGCTGTATTAGTACTTCGGGATCGTAAGACTACATTCCAGGATTCCATGCCCGGAGCCAGTAAAACTGCACCACCGTTGGGTAAATTCTTCTGCATTTCGTTGATCATCTTGGTAAGAATTTCAACCCGATGTGCCCGGTAGTCAATCTGTGCAAGCGATTGTTCGTAATCATCCCATTCCTGTTGCTGTTCATGTAAATCAACAACCTCAAGATAGGTGTCCAAAACACTTACCAAGGCATTATTGTAGGACATAATCCGGTCATGGATTTCTTCCTGATCAATTTCTTGCTCACTTTCTAAAACCGTTAGCGCAACGGTCTCACCCTTATTAATAAATGGGATTATGAGAATATGCTTAGCCTGAACGAAGTCAAAATAGTGGATTAGTTTAGCTTTTGGAATATCCTCTCCAACAACCAGCTGTACAATCTCTTCTGTATCTTTAAACTCATTGAGAAAGTGGTTTTCAAAAGCCACACGATCCTGGAACATGACATTGGGCAAACCTGTGCTGTTGGTTTCCCAGACAAATTGCTGCCGGGATTTATTTACCCAACATAAATAGGATAGCTGAACTTTTGTTGAAGTCCGCAGCAGGTGTACCAGATCTTGCAGAATCTGTTTGTACTCTCGAAGAGCTTTTTCTTGACGATCTAAAGACATTTGCTATGTTTTAATAACTGTTAGTCGAATTGAATTGTAAGGAATTTTTAGGTGATTTGGTGATAAAGTGATAGAGTGTTGGATATGGTGATATTTCACCCAAATCTGTTTGTACTGCCGGTTCTGTATTTAACGATCTTTAAGATATAAACCGGCAACCTCACTATATCACTTTATCACTCTCGCCATTTCTTCTGCTTCTTCCACCATTCGTTCGAAAGAAGACAGTCCCTTGTTCCAGAAATCAGGCTGAGTAATATCCAGACCCATTTTAGCCACTAAGTCTTGAGGCCATTCAGAACCTCCAGCACTCAATAATTCCAGATAGCGATCTGAGAATCCATCAGGTCTTTGAGTGTATTCCTCATAGAGGGCCAGAACCAGTAACTCCCCAAATGCATACGCATAAACATAACCCGGGGTGTGCAAGAAATGAGGAATGTAACTCCACCAAATTCCATACTCATCGGTGAGTGAAACTGAATCCCCATAAAGAGCTTTTTGCTGTTCCATCCAAAGTTCTGAAAACCGTTCGGTTGTCAATTCGCCTTCTTCTCTGCGAGCTGTATGCATGGCATGCTCAAAACGATTCATGGAAATCTGACGAAAAACGGTAGCTATGGTATCGTCAATTTTGCCTATTAGAAGAGCTAGTTTTTCTTTTGGATCATCCAGCTCTTTCATCAACTTCTGGAAAACCAGCATTTCACCAAATACAGATGCCGTCTCAGCGGTAGTTAACGGAGTAGAAGATTGGAGAACTCCTTGCTGTCTCGATAAGTACTGATGTACACCGTGCCCAAGTTCATGAGCCAGTGTTTGCACATCCCTTATTTTTCCATCGAAATTCATAAAAACATATGGGTGAGCAGACGGAACTGTACCTGCCGAATACGCACCTCCTCTTTTGCCAGGTTTAATGGCTGCATCAATCCAGCTTTTTTCAAAAAACTCTTCGGTAATTTTCCCCATCTGTGGATGGAAATTGGTGTAAGAATCCAGCACCATTTCTTTTGCCGAAGTCCAATCTATCGTTGCCTCATTTTTCATAATCGGGGCATACCGATCATAATCCTTCATTTCGTCGAGCCCGAGCAACTGCTGCTTGAGTTTGTAGTACCGCTGAACCAAATCATACTTTGAAGTCACGGAATCAACAAGAGCGTTAACCGTTTCCTTATCGGTTTGATTGGAGAGGTTTCTGGAGTCAATCCAGCTATCGTACTTACGCAGCTTGTCATTGGTCGATTTGTCAGCCAGGAGGGTATTAAATACAAAGGTCAATGAGCGGCTAAGATCATTAAATTTATTAGTAAGAGAAGCATGTGCACGTATCCTTAAATCACGGTCGCTTTCATGTAGCTTACTAAGTACTTCTTGCTCACTAAGTTCTTCACCATCGAGTTCAAATTTGGCTGAGCCCAGCGTTTCATCAAAAAAGCGAACCCACGCACTTCTACCCGTAACTGATTTCGCGGACAAAATCTGCTCTTGCTTTTCCTCGAGCACATGTTCTTTGTACCGTCGAGAACTCTCCAGGTAATGCTTATACTTACTAAGTTCTTCACTCTCGATCAGCTTATGAGCATCTTCATCCGGAATTTCAAGCCATTCTACATCTAAGAAAACCAGTTTTTGACTCACTTCAGATGATAGCTCATTAGACTCAGCAACCAGCTTTCCATAACTCGTATTGGTGGTATCGGTTGACCATTGCAAATATGCGAAAGAGCCTAACTTTCCGGCTAAATCTAAAATATCTTCGTATTCATCCAGCATGCCCTTGAATGCACCTGCATCCAACTCAGAGACTTTTCCTCGATACTTGTTACCAAAAGCCTCAGCTTGTTCTAAAACTTTCTTTTTGTCTTTGGCTAGTTGAGGGTCTTCGTTTGATGAATAAAGATCGGATAAGTCCCAATTAATATTTTCTGCGCCGGTCTTTTTCTTAGCTGAATTTTCGCTCATTCCTTAATTTTTTTGATCTGCTTTAGTCTGAATTTTCAGAACTTGAATATAGGGCTTGACGAAAGCGAATTAAAGCTTCTGAATGGCTTTATTTTCTATTGCTCTCATTCGCAGGAGCAATTAGAATTTAGTGAACTCTTAACGAATGTTAGAGTGTGGTCCTCTTTTTGAAATGGAAAAGCTAAATGAAAGTTCAAAGCGACCTTCGGTATTAACCTGATAATCAGCGTGAAGCTGTTCGAGTTGGGCATTAATAAGACTTAGCCCAAGGCTGTTTGTATCCTTAAAATCATTATCATGCTTAAAACCTGGTCCGCTATCATTATAACTAAAGTCGAGTTTCCCATCTTCGATCTCTATCGAAATGTTAATTTGTCCGACATCAGTTTCCTGAAAAGCATATTTAAAGGAATTGGTCAGTAGTTCATTCATCAGTAGACCGAGCGGTATGGCCTGATTTATGTTTACCTTACAATTTTGCACATTCTGATTAATTTTAATCTCTTTATCTGACTGCATGGTTCTGTAAATACCCGGGATCAGTTTATCCAGATAGTTCTTAAGGTTCACTGAAGATAATTGCTCCGTTTGATACATCAACTCGTGCACCATCGCGATAGACTGAATACGGTTTATACTTCGCTTTAGTGGAATTTTGATCGGGTCTTCAACCTCCATGCTCTGCAGTTCTAGCAAACCAGAAACGATGGCCAAGTTGTTTTTTACCCTGTGATGGATTTCGGAGAGCAGGGTCGTTTTTTCCGAAAGCGCCTTTTTTAAAACCTTTTCCTGCCTTACCCTTTCAGTTATATCTTGGTGAACTGAAATCCAGTGGGTACAATTTCCTTCTTCGTCTGTAACAGGTACCAGCCTTAGGTTCACCCAAAATTCTGTTTTATCTTTCTTGTAATTAATTATTTGAAGTTCACAGGCTTCTAGGTTTTCTTGTGCCTTCTTTAACCTTAGCAACTTCTGTTTGTCGGTATTCTCACCCTGAAGGAAAAGAGGGTTTCTCCCCATTACCTCTTCCTCACTGTACCCTGTAAGATTATAAAAAGCCTGATTTGCGTACATGATTTTAAACTCAGAAATATCCGTACCCTCCACCTTTGTAATCAGGACAGCATCTTCCGTACTCGTGATTACTTTTTCGAGCAGCTTAAGCCTCTCCTCTTCCTTCTTTTGTTTGGTGATATTCTGAGAAAAACCACCCAAAGCATAAACGTTCTCATTACTGTCTTTTATAGGAAATTTAGTTTCATCAAAAACCTGCTCACCAATTCGGTGTTTAAAGTTGATAATCTTGTCATTTTCAATAACCTCTCGGTCTTTGTTTTTACACCAATCGGCAAAGTCTTTGTCAAAAATGTCATAATCGGTAATACCGGGCTTTAAATCTTTTCCTAAGAAACTTTTATAAAGGTTATTGAAGAACAAATATTTGCCCGAAATGTCTTTCAAAAAAATCACCATCGGGGCGTGATTCATCATTATCTGCAACTGTTGTTGTTGCTTCTTGATGGCGTTCTCGGCTTTTATTCTATCACTAACATCAATAAAAGTAGTAACAACACGCTCTACTTCTCCCTCTTCATTTAATTGAGGATTCGAGTCTACCAAAAACCATAAATAATCCTCCTTCTTTGGATTATAAACTCCCATCATAACGTCATGGACGTATTTTTTGGTAGCTATGGCTTGTGCCACTGGTAATTCTTGTGTGGGGAATTCGGTTTCATCCTCTTTGATGATTTCCCACTCCTCATGATCTGCAGGCCGTCCATGTAAATCATTTTTACTAACCCCCAATAGCTCTTCAGCTTTCTGGTTAGACAGTAGTATATTCGAATTTACATCCTGTATTACCACTCCAATCTGGAGATCATCAATTAGTTCATTTAATGAATTACTTGTCTTGGATTTATATTCTGACTCATTTTCCATAATCACCACATCATGGCCTAAATGTATCAGCAAAGGCTTGCCCTCACTTGATGAGTCAAAAATACTGCACTCCCACTTAATGCTTTTGTAGTTATTCGAGTTGCTTACCCTACTCTTATTTATGATGGTGTAGGGACTTTTCCTTCCATTATTGGTACAAGCCAGCATTCCGTTTTTCATTTCAGGAATATCTGAGGGGTGAAGGATATCCGTAAAATTGGCGGGAGGGGATTGGGAATGGGCGAGGAATTCCTCTCTGTAATAGTCGTTAGCGAATAGAATTTCACCTATTTCATCTGTTACTAAAACGTATGAATTCTTTGAACTGGCTAACCAGCAAGGGATTTCGGATAGTAGCTTTTTTTTCAATCCTTTCAATAACTGCACCTTGGAAGTTTCTGTCTAAAATTTATCAACATGAATTTCAGCGCAGGAAAGAATTCTTCCGAGTCTATAAACTCTTATGCTCATAATAAAAACGCCTTCCCTTTAAATTCTTTTATTAATGTAGTTAATGCATTCGATGAAAACTAAAGGTTCAACAAATATTTACTATTCAACTACTCTAAGTCTTTGAAATAGCAATCATATAAAATATCGTTTTTTAAGAATGTAATCCTTAATTTTAGTGTTATTGAATTTAACAGAGGCATACATTAATTGAAAAAATTGAGTATGCATCTACTACTATTTTAAATCGCCGCCAAAATCCCTTAGAGGTTTATATCCATTGAAATCACTTGAAACTGTATTTGGCCCTAACTCAGCCCTCGTAGAAGAACTTTATGACCAGTATCAGCAAGACCCCGGTTCCGTCCCTGCTCACTGGAAAAGATACTTTGATGAATTAGAAGGCAAACCTGTTGATGCTACTGAGCCGGATGAACTTCAACCCTCTGAGCAAAAAACTTCTGCTCAACCTTCAAATGGATCTGAAAGCACTGCTCAAAAGCAACCTGAAACCAAAAAGGAACCAAAGAAAGAAGTTCAAGCTCCCAAGAATGCGTCGCTGGAAAAAATTAAAGGGGTTGCTACCAAGATTGTAGAAAACATGGACGAAAGTTTGGAGGTACCAACGGCTACCTCACTTCGTGTACTTCCAGTTAAAATGATGGTTGAAGACCGAACCATCATTAACCGACATTTACTAAAACGGAATGAACCCAAAGCTTCATTCACGCATTTTATTGCCTGGGCAATTATCCGTGCATTAAAAGACTTCCCAAGCCTGAATTGCTCCTACCTCTATAAAGATGGAAACCACTACCGGGTTGTTCCTGATTCTGTAAACCTTGGGGTTGCCGTTGACCTTGAAAGCCGTGACGGTTCCCGAAATCTCGTTGTTCCTAACATCAAGGGCGTAGATAAAATGAACTTCAAAGAGTTTCTGCATGCGTATGCTGAACTCATTGACAAAGCCCGAAATGGTAATCTTCAAATAGAAGATTTTCAAGGAACAACTATAAGCATCACAAATCCGGGCACCATAGGTACCGTTTCTTCTGTTCCCCGACTAATGAAAACTCAGGGTGCTATTATTGCTACAGGAGCTATTGATTATCCTGCTGAATACAGAGCCATGTCGAAAGACGTTCTGAATCAACTGGGTGTCAGTAAAGTGATGACGGTGACTTCTACTTATGATCACAGAGTCATTCAGGGTGCTGAATCTGGCATGTTCCTTAAGAGAATGGATGAGCTGCTCAGTGGACAAGAAGATTTTTATGATCAGATTTTTTCTGACCTCGACATCCCTTACGAGCCTTTACCCTACGGACAGGATAAATATTCCGGCCCGCTTTCTGGTGGAGCAAATACCCTTGAGCATGACAGCCGGGTTGTAGGCGTATGGAGACTCATCAATATGTACCGCATGCGCGGGCACGTACTTGCCGATCTTGATCCTTTGGAAAAAGAGCCAGGCAAAAATCCCGAGTTAGACCTTGAATACTACGGACTTTCGTTGTGGGATCTTGACCGTGAATTCTATTGCGGCGGTTTAGGAGGAAAAGAGCGTGCTACACTTCGTGAAATTATCAGCCTGCTCCGTGATACTTATTGCGGAAATATTGGCGTTGAATATATGCACCTGCTTGATCTGGAAGAAAGAAAATGGCTTCGTGAAAGTATGGAGTCAACGGGAAATAATGCCCAGCTTAGTAAAGATCATAAGCGAGAAATTCTGCATAAGCTGAATCAAGCTATGGCTTTTGAGGAATTCCTCCATAAGAAGTACATCGGGCACAAGCGATTTTCATTGGAGGGTGCCGATTCCCTAATCCCCATGATTCACTTCATGCTTGAAAAAGCTGGTGATCATGGAATTGAGAAAATGTTCATGGGCATGGCTCACCGCGGAAGGCTGAATATGCTGGTAAACATAATGAACAAACCTTACCATCGCGTTTTTGCCGAGTTCGAAGGAAATGTAGACCCCGATTCTATCCAAGGCTCCGGTGACGTAAAATATCACCTTGGCGCAAGAGGAACTCATAAAACAGCCAATGGTTCAGAAATTGAACTGCAGCTGATGCCAAACCCATCTCACCTCGAAGCGGTTAATCCTGTAGTTGAAGGCGCCGTTCGTGCCATGCAGGATCATCATGAAAAAGAAGATCCAGCAAAAAGAGTTGTTCCTGTGCTTATGCACGGCGACGCTGCTTTTGCAGGTCAGGGCGTTGTTGCTGAGACGTTGAATATGTCTCAGCTGGAAGGTTATAAGACCGGCGGAACAATGCATATCATCATCAACAATCAGATTGGTTTTACGACATTACCTAAAGACGGACGTTCAACCGAGTATGCCTCTGACTTAGCCAAGATGATTTTAGCTCCGATTTTCCACGTGAATGGAGATACTCCGGAAGCTGCTGTTCATGCTATCCAAATGGCCCTCAATTATCGCCAGAAGTTTGGCAAAGATGTTATTATAGATCTGATCGGATATCGTAAACACGGGCACAATGAAGGTGATGAGCCTGCATTTACTCAACCCGGCATGTATAAAGAGATTAACGATCATGCTCCGGTTCGGGATTTATATACCGAGCATTTGGTTAAGAATGGTGAGCTCACCAAAGAAGAAACTCAGCAGATTTTTGATGAATTTGATCAGCTGCTTCAGGAAGCGTTTGAGGATGCTAAAAAAGCACCAAATCTTGAGATTACCGATAACCTCATCGATCGTACGGAAACCCCTCAAGAGGATTGGAATGCATATCCGGATACCACTTATCCGGCTGAAGACCTTAAAGAAATTGCGGTCAAGCTAAATACGGTCCCTAAAGATTTTGACGCCAATCCAAAGCTTCTTAAGCAACTTGCTAAGCGAGCTGAAATTGTAAATAACAACGAGAAGAAAATTGACTGGGGCTTTGCTGAACTGCTGGCCTTCGGTTCTTTATTGAAATCAGGTAAAACTATTCGTTTAACTGGGCAAGATGTTGAACGAGGGACTTTCTCTCACCGACATGCTGTACTTCATGGGACCGAAACTAATCAAAAGTTCACCCCGCTAAATAATCTTTCCGAAGATCAGGCTAAATTTCATGTGCACAATAGCTTGCTCAGTGAATTCGCAGCCCTTGGTTTTGAATTTGGCTACAGTGCTGAAAAACTAGATGCGCTTGTCATTTGGGAAGCTCAGTTTGGTGATTTCGTGAATGGCGCTCAAGTTATCATCGATCAGTTTATTTCTGCCAGTGAAGCCAAATGGGGACAGAAATCAGCGTTGGTTATGAACTTGCCTCATGGTTATGAAGGTCAGGGACCCGAACACTCCTCTGCCCGACTCGAACGTTTCCTCCAGCTTTGTGCTGAGGACAATATGCAGGTGATGAATGTAACTACACCGGCTCAGTACTATCATATGCTGCGCCGTCAAACGCTTCAGGAGAAAAAACGTCCTGCTATCTTAATGACGCCCAAGAGTTTACTACGCCACCCTATGGCTACCTCCAGCCGGGATGACTTAGCGGATGGAAAATTTCAGCCGTTCATCATAGACAATGATTTTACCGATGCTAAAAAGCTGAAGCGATTGGTTATTTGCTCTGGTAAAGTTTATTACGATCTACTGAAATATCGTCAGCAAAATGAAATTGATGATGTTGCCATTGCACGTCTTGAGCAATTCTATCCATTTGCTGATGACGAAATTCAGGAGCAATTGAAGGACTTCAAAAACATCAAAGATATCGTTTGGTGTCAGGAAGAGCCTAAGAATATGGGAGCATGGAACTTTGTAGCACCTCGATTTATGGAACTGCTGCAAGATGGTCAGAAGTTAACTTATGCAGGTCGTCAAGCTTCCGCTTCGCCTGCTGCCGGCCAGAAGAAAATCCATCAAGCCGAGCAAGACAAGCTGGTTGAAGATGCGATGGTCGTCTAAATCCAAACTCATTACATGTTCTAAAAAGCCCGTCAGCATTACTGACGGGCTTTTTTTGTTCCTACTCTATCATTAGAAAGCTTTAGATTTGTTGTAACTAGAATGGGTTTTCCTTAAAGTAATACTACTAAGAATATTATACATACCATCAAGAACATGCAGCTCTTTAAAACAGTACTCTCACTCCTTTTTGTATTTGGATTTACTCTCCAAGGCTTTTCTCAGGATTTTTCATTCACTAAAGCAAAAGCAAAAACAAGCGGAGAAGTTCAGTATCAGGTTGATGTTAATGAACAACGAATCCTTAACAATCTTCGAAAAGGAAGTAGCCTGGAATATCGTCTTGATGGAAAGAGCTTCAGGCAAACTGTTAAACGTGTCAATCAATTTAGCTTTGGATACACCGGAGTAACCGGACACCCTGTTCAGGGAAACAGCTACAGTAACCTGATGATTAAAGAAGGCAAGCTAACCGGAATTATGCATTTTGATGGCCAGCCATATCGTTTAGCAAGTGAGAATGGCGAGTATCAATTTTTTCCGATTACGGAAGAAGCCCATCAATGCTCACTGGATGAAGTTGCAACCGTTAATAATTCTCTTCAAAAGTCGGTGATGAATACCGGTGGGGAATATGCTATACCCAATTATGATTTAGATGACTACAGCGATACTACTACCGTAGATGTTCTTGTTCTTTACACGACAAAAGCTAAAGAATGGGCATCAGGGTCAAACAATTCGATAACAAATGATATTGACGAAATTTTCGCACTTAATGAAAGCTTTAAGAATGACATAATTGAAAACAGTGAATTAGCGCTTAAAATCCGCTTTGTTGGATACGTTGAAATTGATAACGCTACCGCTACATCAACCGACGACAAGCTGGATAATATGAGAAATAATGTCTACACCGGTAGCACACATACTTCTGATACCGTTGATATACATAGCCTTCGGAATCAATTTGGAGCCGATCTGGTGGCTCTTGTAGATTCGATTCAAGATACTGGAGGTTTGGGCTACCGACCTGGAAATATTGGAGGCACTTCTGCTAATGCATATACGGTTAGTCGTGTTCAGCAAATGTCATTTAATTATGTATTAATGCATGAGATCGGGCATAATTTTGGTAATAGCCATGGTAGAATTCAAGGAAGTGCTGCTGCTGGTGAATTGGGGGGAATGTTTCAATTTTCTACAGGTTATTATTTCGAAGCCTCGGATGGAAGTAATTACAATACGGTAATGCATTACGGTGATTCAAACTCCTCCGATATCCCCTATTTTTCTAACCCAAGAGTAGCGTATTTGGATAGTGCATCAGGGTCTTACACAGGAGATGGCGGTCCTTCAGATAATGCGCTATCAATGACATTAGCCAAAAACTGGTTAGCAGATTACCGGGAAACGGTAGTTGATCCTCCTATAATTGCACTTTCTACTACTGCTATTGAAGATACCGTATTCCCATCCGGTGTTTCGACTCGTAATATAATTATTGAAAACACAGGCGACTCAGATTTAGAAGTTAAGCTGGATGGGGAAATGGTCTATTCCTCGGCATTGAAAATGAGAAAAACTATCAAGCAACCTCTGAATATTTTCTATGGATTTGAAGAATCCGAAGGATATGAAACCGGAACTTACTCAGCTT